>DASUTO010000509.1:0-14637 GCA_036374555.1 Chitinophagaceae bacterium | reverse complement strand
GGATTACGGGCAACGCATATATAACGGCCATGAAGGATGAGCCAATGATGTGCTTTGTGAATTAAGGCTTTAGGGAAATTCTTTACAAGTTCTTTTTCTACTGCAAACGGAGTATTGGCATTTGCAGGAGCAAGACCGATCCTTTTGCTTACACGAAACACATGTGTGTCAACAGCCATGTTCGGTTGTTTGTCAACAACGGACGTGACCACATTTGCTGTTTTTCTTCCCACGCCTGGTAACTGGATCAGCTCATCAATCGTCATCGGGATTTTCCCATCAAATTTTTCCATTACCATCTTCGCCATCCCAATCAAATGTTTTGTTTTATTATTCGGGTAAGAAATGCTTTTTATAAATGGGAAGAGCTCATCAAAATTTGTTTTACTCAACGAAGCCACATCAGGAAATTTTTTAAAAATAGCCGGAGTGGTCATGTTCACTCTTTTATCGGTGCATTGCGCGGAAAGAATTACAGCTACGATCAATTCGTATGGGTCTTCATAATCCAATTCAGTCTCAGCCTCGGGTAAATGCTTTTGAAAATAATCAATAACGAATTCGTAGCGTTCTCTTTTGGTCATATTAACCCCCTGTCCTCCGCCCTGGCGGAGAGACTTAGTTTGTTATAGTTTTATTTTGAAGACAAGGCAAGTTAGCAATAGATTTGATTGATTAGTTTATGTGGGCTGTGTGTTTGATGGCCTGTCTTTAGGGAGGCCAGGAGGGTAAATAAAAAAGCATCACAACAATTAAGTCATGATGCTAATAATTTGTTTGAATCTTTAAACTGTTTGCTCGGTCTTTTCCTTTGCGTAGTTCAAAACATTCAACACGACTTCGGTACGCGGTGATTCTTTGATCTTGTCCAACCGTTGCATTGAAGTTTTCAGTACAGAAAGCTTTTCACGAAGTGACCAGTTTTTCTTTAATGCTTCTTCAATAGCGGTAGTTTGCTCAGGAGTTGTCTCCTTGTACAAATACAGTAAAAGATCCTCGGGGGTAAAGTTTGTCATTGGCAATCCAATTGATGTCCTTAAATTTTGTTGTCCTTAAAAGAGTGAATTTCGAAACGTCCACCATTAAAACGGCTCACAGGTTGCCATATTGTGCCGGATTATCTTATTTATTCTTAACATCGGGTTTTTCCTGTATTATAAATATGTCCTCATTTTCCCGTTTCATCAGGTAATTCTCACGGGCATATTTCTCTATTAAAGCCGGGTTCGTCTTAAGTTGTTCAGCCTCAACGGATTCCTTCGCAATTTCTTTTTGGTACCATGCCTTACTGATCTGTAATTCCTTTAATTCGCGACGGTGTTCCATTTGGGTAAAAACATCTCTTGGATCAAAAAAAAGTATCCACACTATAAAGGCAGATATGGAAAGAAAATACTTGTTTTTTAACCAGGCAGGAATGAGGTTCAGGGGCCGACCCAAACCCTTCCGAAGGAAGGGCTTGTCAAAGTTTACTTTATCAGAAGTGTTTTCCATAATCAGGATTTTTTAAAGTCCTTCCCTTTGGGAAGGATTTAGGATGGGCTTCCAAATTTAATCTTTCCTTTCGGATAAATGGCAGACATGCCCAGCAATTCTTCAATTCTTATCAACTGGTTATACTTTGCCATACGATCTGTTCTTGATGCACTGCCTGTTTTTATTTGCCCGCAATTCAATGCAACAGCAAGATCTGCTATTGTTGTATCTTCTGTTTCACCACTACGATGACTCATGATCGTATTGTAACCGTTGTGTTGTGCCAGCGTAACTGCATTTATAGTTTCGGTCACGGTTCCTATCTGGTTTACTTTTACGAGCAATGCATTGCCAATTCCTTTATCAATTCCCTGCTGCAATCTTGTTACATTAGTTACAAATAGATCATCACCTACTAACTGGCATCTGTCGCCTACGGTTTTAGTCAGCAACTTCCAGCCATCCCAATCATCTTCAGCCATTCCATCTTCAATAGAAGCAATTGGATATTGTTTTACCCATTTATCCCAGAACTTCACTAACTGCTCACTTGTCATTTCTTTGCCGCTGCTTTTATGAAAAACATATTTTTTCTTTTTACTATCCCATAATTCACTGTTAGCAGCATCCATAGCAATGACAATTTGTGAACCGGTTTTATAACCAGCAGCTTCGATCGCAGTTAAAACTGTTTCAATTGCTTCTTCATTGGATTTAATGTTGGGAGCAAAACCACCTTCATCACCCACATTGGTACTAAATCCATTTTTCTTCAACACAGTTTTTAATGCATGAAAAATTTCTACGCCCCAGCGCAATCCTTCACTAAAGCTTGATGCGCCAACCGGCATTACCATGAATTCCTGGAAATCGATCTTATTATCGGCATGTGCACCACCATTTAAAATATTCATCATTGGTATCGGCAATGTCTTTGCATTTGTACCACCGATATAACGATACAAGGGAAGCGCCGCTTCTTCCGCTGCAGCTTTTGCCACCGCCATACTAACAGCAAGCATAGCATTCGCCCCCAGTTTTCCTTTATTAGCGCTGCCATCAAGTTGTATCATCATTTCATCAATACCTGTCTGATCGGCTACATCATTCCCGATCAATGCAGGAGCAATTTTATCATTTACATTTTTTACTGCTTTCAACACACCCTTGCCGCCATAAGTTTTTTTATCATCATCACGCAGCTCTACTGCTTCATGTATGCCGGTGCTTGCACCGCTTGGAACTGCTGCACGACCCAGCGCACCCTCATCTGTTAATACATCTACTTCAACTGTAGGATTACCTCTTGAATCTAATATCTGTCTTGCAAAGATTTCGGAAATGTAACTCATGATTGGTTTATAGTTTAATGTTTGAGTTGCGATCCGCCGGCAGCGGAAAAGCAACCTCCTCAATTTTTATGTTGTCAGGGTTCGAATTTCAATTAAGCATTCGTTGCAAGTTTACCCTGGGCTTGCCGAATGGCTATTCCGCTTTTTGCGTAAGTGACCTGAACACGTCTTCCAGGCTTTGACTTTCGCTTTGCAAAGAAACGATGTTGAGATTATGCTGCAATGAGAGTTCAAAGATTTGTTTACGGAGTTGCTCAGGATTATCAGTCGCTAACTGCCAGTTGTTTGCATCAATCTTGTTCACTGATCTTGCAGCGGATAATTGCTCCAGCCAACTTTTATCTATTGATTCTTTGAAACTAACTTTCACTGTATTGGAAGACGACGAAGAACGTTGGCGAAGATTACTGAGTTTATCATCTGCTACCAGTTCTCCCTTATTAATGATGATCACACGATCACAAATAGCTTCTACTTCCTGGAGGATATGAGAAGAAAATAACACTGTCTTATCCTGTCCCTGTTTCCTGATCACTTCTCTTATCTCAATTATCTGGTTAGGGTCAAGACCTGAAGTTGGTTCATCTAAGATCAATACTTCGGGATCATGAATAAGCGCCGCCGCCAATCCAACTCTTTGCTTATATCCTTTCGATAGTTGCCCGATCTTCTTTTTACTTTCAACGGTCAAGCCTGTGAGCCCGATCACATTTTCAATTTTGACTTTTGAATTTTGGATTCCATGCACCTCTGCTACAAAAGCGAGGTATTCCCGTACGTACATATCATAATACAAGGCATTCAACTCCGGCAGGTATCCAATTTTCTTTTTTGTTTCTAAAGGCTGATCCGCCACATTCATTCCGCAGACGTATGCCTCACCGCTTGTTTTTTCAAGATAGCCAGTAATAATTTTCATGGTGGTGGATTTTCCAGCACCATTTGGTCCAAGAAAACCAACGATCTCTCCTTTGTTTACTTTGAAAGAAATATCGTTTACGGCTTTTTGCTCACCATAAACTTTAAGGAGGTTTTTCACTTCGATTGACATGATGCAAATTTAAGGACTGTATATTCCAATAATCAATAATTATTAATTAATAATTATTGATTATTGTTTCACTGCAGCTGCGATCTTAGAATCAGCCGTACCATAATATAAAAACCATTTGCCTTTGTAATTCACTAACCCTTCTACAAAGCAAACATGATTTACCTGCCCCGTGATCTCATAAGGTTTATCAGGCTTCATAAAATAACTGTCCATTCTGTCAATAACTTTTGTTGGATTGTTTTTGTCAATAAGAATTTGAGAAACGGCATAAGTGCCCTCGATCAAACTGGTATCCCCTTTTGACGGCACATTCCTGCTATTGTAAATAAGCAAAATTCCTTTATCTGTTAGCATTGCCGGTGGGCCGGGTTCAACAAGATCGCTATCAAATTTCTTTGAACGGGGGCCAAAGATTGTTCTTGTTTTACCTTTGTCATCACTCACAACATACCAATTGATCAGATCATCTGATACGGAAAGAAAAATATCAGTGTCTCCCCAATACATGCAATACTTACCATCGATCTTTACTGCAATTGCTTTTCCATTTTCATATTTGCAAACGATGGACCCCGATTTGCTCCATTTATTCACTTCGGCGGTATCATTTTTAAAAACATGTCCATGTTTTGTCCAATGATAAAGATCTTTTGAAGTTGCGATCAATAATCTTGCTTTATCCCCATCATAAGCCGTATAGGTCATGTAATAAGTTCCATTTTCATCTTCCACTATTCTTGGATCCTCACATCCGCCTTCCCATTCATAAATTTTTTCAGCATCATTATCAGGATATAAAACCGGCACCGGATGTTTTGTAAAATGCAAACCGTCAGTGCTCCATGCCAAACCAATTCTTGAGGTACCCGCAAATTTTCCAATACTATCTTCTGCCCTGAACAATAGAAACACGGTATCATTTCTTACAACAGCAGCAGGGTTGAATACATCTTTTTCCTCCCACTGAACCTTTGTATTTCTTACAGGGCAAAGAAAAGTTGAATTGGTATCTGGGAGCAATACAGGATTTACTTCATCTGCCTTTTCAAAAGGCAATAATGCCCAGTCATAATCTTTGCTCAGGTCCGGAGCCGGCTTACAGCCTGCAAAAATTGCAATGGCAAATACTAGTTTGATAAATTTCATGAATTGATTTATTAATATTCATTTTTTAAAGCGGTCTTAAAGCTAATTCTTATTTTTAGATTGTATATGACTTTAGTTATTATTATAGTTTTTATTGTTGGATACCTCGCTATTGCATTTGAACATCCATTAAAAATAAACAAAGCGGCTTCCGCTTTGCTTACGGGTGTTGTATGCTGGTCAATTTATGCTTTATGGGGCGGCGACAAAGAACTTGTTTCTGAAAACCTCGCTCATCATCTTGGAGATATTTCAGGGATACTTTTCTTTTTACTTGGCGCTATGGTAATTGTTGAATTGATAGATGCACATGATGGTTTTGAGATCATCACGGAAAGAATAAGAACAACAAACAAAAGAAAATTAGTCTGGATCGTTGGTATACTTGCCTTTTTTCTTTCAGCAGTACTTGACAATCTCACTACCACCATTGTAATGGTCTCATTGCTTCGCAAATTTATTCCATCACATAAAGACAGACTGGTGTTTGCGGGGCTTATTGTGATCTCTGCCAATGCAGGCGGCGCATGGAGCCCAATTGGCGATGTAACCACAACAATGCTATGGATAGGCAACCAGGTCACCACAGCCAATATCATAATAAAAACAATTTTGCCTTCATTGGTTTGTTTTTTCGTTCCTGCCCTTGTCATCAGCCTTCAAATGAAAGGCTCTGTTGAGCCAATGCCGGAAAAAAAGGAGAAGCTCTATTCAACCAGGAATGAAAGAAGAACTGTTTTCATTATTGGAGTTTCCTGTTTATTATTTGTTCCGATCTTTAAGACGATCACTCACCTGCCACCTTATATGGGAATTGTTTTCGGGCTTGGTACGATGTGGGTGTTAACCGAGATGGTGCATAGTGAAAAGGATGAGCGGGAAAAAGGACTGTTTTCTGTCAACCATGCTTTGCGGAAAATCGATACACCCAGCATTTTATTTTTTCTTGGGATTCTATTAGCGGTTTCTGCATTGCAATCAACGGGCATTCTTACTTCTGTTGCAAGTGCATTGGATAAGTCAATTGGCAATATCAGTATCATTACGATCATTATCGGGTTTCTATCTGCCATTGTAGATAATGTGCCATTAGTGGCGGCGGCACAAGGCATGTATAGTTTGGAGCAATTTCCAACCGATCATTTCTTTTGGGAATTCCTTGCTTATTGCTCTGGTACCGGAGGTAGTATTTTAATTATTGGTTCTGCAGCTGGCGTAGCTGCCATGGGAATGGAAAAAATTCGGTTCGGCTGGTACTTAAAAAAAATTGCATGGCTGGCGATCATAGGTTATTTGGCCGGAGCTACCGTATTTTTATTACAACACTATTTTTTGAATTTATAGATCATCGTATTCGTATAGCTCGTCAACATGTGTTCCTGCTTTCATTTCATATACAGGCTTTATAATTCCATCTTTTAATCCGTACACCCAGCCATGGAGATCAGGACGTTGTTCATTTTTCCATGCTCTTTGTATGATCGATGTCTTAGCCAGATTGAAAACCTGTTCCATTACATTTAACTCTACAAGCCGGTCAGCTTTTCTTTCTTCATTAAAGATCAGATCAAGTTCTGATCGATGAATACGATATACATCTTTAATATTACGAAGCCACATATTTAGCACAGGCTTAAAATCCTGCCGGGTAATAGCAGCTTTTATACCTCCGCATCCATAATGACCGCAAACAATAACATGCTTTACTTTTAAATGATTTACTGCATAATCCAGCACACTTAAAACATTTACGTCTGTATTGATAACAAGGTTTGCAACATTGCGGTGAACAAAGATCTCCCCAGGCTGTGTACCAGTGATCTGGTTAGCAGGTACACGACTATCACTGCAGCCAATCCATAAATATTCAGGAGTTTGTAATTCGGAAAGTTTTTTAAAATATTCCGGATCAGCCTTTAGTATATCTGCTGCCCAGGCTTTATTTTCAAGTAATAGTTGTTCGTATGGCTTCATAATTTAAAAATAGATACATAAATTATGAAAACTCCGGGAATTTCAATGCATACCGAACAAACCCCCGGCAAATTTGTTTTAGAACAGTTGTAAGTTTTTTTAGATAAAATGACATTATTTATATATGAAGGGTTTGGTCAGAAAGCACTTATGTGCTATTTTGCACTGCTTTTAATGAAGAACGTGCCACAACCATACAGCTTTTTTCACCGTGTTTCGGCTATTATGATGATAGTTGCCTTATCGTGGTTAACTGTAAGTGCCCCTTTTGTATATGAGCAACAGCAAAAAATAGCTAAGGAAAACAATTGTGGTTTTGCTAATCTGCCAATCGCCGGAACTGAAGAAGAGGCCAATCCATTCAGCGGGTCCACTGAAGAAAAGGCTCCTAAAACCCTCAACACTTTTTCTGAAGAATACCTTCACGATCATCATCAATCAGAATATTTTCTTTCTATAGCCTCACAATTTCACAAAGGTGAAGATGCAACGACTTATATCGCTTACCACGGCGAACTTCTTGTGCCACCTCCGAATAAGTCTTAATTAATTCCAGCTTAATTATTTATTAATGGCTTTACACAAAGCCATGCATTCTATTTATTCATGTAATGCCATCATTACCGGTGGCGACTATCATAAAAAAATATTTATTTATGAGAAAACATTCAAAAGAATTTCTTGAAAACCTTACTCCTTACGATGGGTATGAAATATTGGTGGAAGGCAATAAACGGTTTATCAATAATTTGAAAACCGACCACGATCATCTGGAGATGATCAACGAGACAAGAGAAGGACAATATCCCTTTGCTGTAATATTAAGTTGTATGGATTCCCGAACATCTACCGAGCTAATTTTTGACCAGGGTCTTGGCGATCTGTTTAGCATTCGGGTGGCGGGGAATATTGTAAATAATGATATACTCGCCAGCATTGAATATGCAGTAAAATACATTGGTTCGAAAGTACTGATGGTACTTGGTCATACTGAATGTGGCGCCATTAAAAGTGCAAAAGCAGGTGTTAAAGACGGGCATATCACGGCGTTGCTGGATCGCATACAACCCTCCATTGCCAAGGCAATGCTCAAAGACGAGAATGACCATCTCTTCAACGATAATGCAGCATATGCAAATGTGGAAAATAGTCTTGAAGAGATATTGACACGAAGTGCAATTGTAAAAGAGCTGTTTAAAAAAGGGGAGATAGGATTAATCGGTGGTGTTTACAATATCGAGACAGGACAAGTTGACTTCTTTAAAAACCTGACAAAAAGAAAGAAAGAAGCAAAACAGTTAGTGAACTCATAATTAGTTCTGATCAAATTAGATTCAAATAAATTAATGACTGAAACATGAAACTCAATACACAACATTTCAGAAGTGATTTTTTATCCGGCATGGTGGTCTTCTTAGTGGCATTACCACTGTGTTTGGGTATTGCGGTAGCAAGTGGGGCAACACCATTTGCCGGGATAATTACGGGTATCATTGGGGGTGTCGTCGTTGGCTACCTGAGCAATTCCAATGTAAGTGTATCAGGACCCGCTGCAGGACTTATCGCAATTGTATTGGTAGCGATCACTACGCTTGGATTTGAAAACTTCCTGCTGGCAGTAATGCTGGCAGGAGCTTTTCAGCTGATACTGGGTATTGTAAAAGCAGGAACGATCTCCAGTTATTTTCCGTCCGGGGTCATTGAAGGAATGTTAACGGCGATCGGTATCATTATTATTAAAAAGGAATTGCCTCATGCCATTGGTTATGACAAAGAGCATGAAGGTGATTTCTTTTCCTATGAATTAACAGATGCCGCTGACAGAGGATTCTTTGGTGAGATAATTCACTCTTTCAATTTTGCTCATACGGGAGCAATAATTGTAACGATTATTTCAATTATTATATTAGTTGCATTTAACAAGGTGCCGGCATTGAAGAAAATTAAGGTTCTACCAGGGGCGCTCGTCGTAGTGATCGTAGGAATTATTATCAATGAAATCTTTAAAGTAACAAGCCCCTCATTACAGATAGACGGCGAGCATTTGGTGCAATTACCAACTGCTTCATCTGCCAGCGAGTTTTTTGGTCAATTCACATTTCCGGATTTTTCAGGATTTACAAATCCTGCAGTATGGGTGACTGCTGCAACGATTGCTACTGTTGCCAGTATTGAAACATTACTGTGTCTTGAAGCTGGTGATAAAATGGATCCCATGAAAAGATTTTCCAGCGCTAATACAGAATTAAGAGCACAAGGTGTTGGAAACATGCTGGCAGGCCTGCTTGGCGGTTTGCCAATGACATCAGTTATTGTGAGAACAACAGCAAATGTGAATGCAGGCGCCAAAACAAAACTCTCAGCGATTATACATGGGGTGTTTCTGCTTGTTGCGGTCATTGCGATCCCCGGACTTTTGAATAAAATGCCTATGGCCTGCCTGGCCGCAATTTTAATTATGATCGGGTTGAAATTGGCTAGCCCCAAAGTTTTCAAACACATGTGGAAAGCAGGCAAATATCAATTCATTCCTTTTATCGTAACAGTCATCGCAGTAGTTGCAACAGACCTGCTCAAAGGAGTGGGTATTGGTTTGATGGTAAGTATAATTTTCATTTTGAAAGGAAATATGAAAATGGCTTATTTCTTTAAAAAGGAAGAACACCAGGAGGGGGAAACTATTCATATCGATCTGGCACAGGAAGTTTCGTTCTTGAATAAAGCCGCTATCAAGCAAACACTTGCGCATCTTCCTCGAAATAGCAAGGTGATTATTGACGCAGCCAATACCGTATATATCGATTATGACGTACTGGAGCTGATCCGGGATTTCGTAAACTTTGGTTCGAAGGATAAAAATATTTCTGTCACACTCCGAAATTTTAAACCAGCTTACAAAATGCAGGATGCTATTCATGTTCATTCTGAAAAAGAACTTACAATTCAATCAATCAATAATGAACCCAGCAGTAAAGCAAGTAAGCCAATCGGCGTCATATGAAATGCCGCAAAAGCATCATTTTGATGAAGCACATGTAATTCATGAGCTGAAACATTTTTTGCCTTCACAGCAGGCATTGAAGGATTTTATTCATCATAACTCGCTGCATGCGTTTCAGCACATGAAATTTTATGATGCCATTTTCAAAGCATCAAAAATTTTTGGTTTCCAGGTTCACTTGCAGTTAACTGAGTACAGGGAACTCTATCAAACTGGTCGCATCAGGAAAGATGTTTTGGAAATGGTGATTGCCAATAAGAAAGGAAAAGAAGCAGTAGCCGAATGGAAACAACGACTCATTAGCAAGGAATATGATACTATAAATCATCCACGAATCGGTCAACTGCGCAGGTACTGGAAAGAAATTTATCATTTTGATCTCGACAACAGCGTACATCCTTTGCTGTTTCGCATACTGTGTGTTTTTCTTGACCAGGGTATTGCTGTCGAAGATTTTCCTGTAGCTAACAAATCTTTTATTGAAAGTATAAAAGAGCTTGAACAAAATGGGTTTGCAAGTTTCTTTAAAACCAAAGCGGTCAAGCAAAAATTTTTATCAGGTAAATATTCAATAACAGAATTACTGAAAGCAATAGTTGGCAAAGAAGAATATTTCGAACAGTATTTATTTGATCAGCAATTTGCGCATCATGGCTGGAGTGGTTTTGTATCAGCAGTAGAAGATAATCCGCAAACATTGCTCGACAGGAAAATGATAACACTAAAGGAATTGATCGAGTTTGAATTGCTGATGGAATTGGATGCTTTGAATGATCGCTTTGGCAGCAAATGGAAACCATTAACTCAACACATAACAGAACAACCGCTTGATCTGTTAGCTGCGGTTCCCAAAACTGAAGTGGCCGAAGCGATAGAGCTTTGGCAGGATGCTTTTGAATGGAGCTATTACGATTCAGTTTTGAAAGGGATCTTGCTGGCCTCTGCAAAACTTTCTAATTATCCTATTTCAAATAACGGCGACATACAGCCCGAACTTGCTAACGTTTCAAGTAAAATCCCCGATCGTGGAGTAAGGGGATCCGGGGGGTTCCAGGCTGTCTTCTGTATCGATGAACGGGAAGACTCAATTCGTAGGCACATAGAAGCTGTAGATAAAGATTGCGAGACGTTTGGAGCCCCCGGTTTTTTTGGTGTTGAATTTTATTTTCAGCAGCAGGGAAGTAAATTCTATGATAAGCTTTGTCCTGCTCCTGTTACACCAAAATACCTGATCAAAGAGTTTGATGCAAAAGAACCACGAAAAGGTGAGCCGCTTTATACAAAACTCACGCATGGATTTTTTACCGGCTTTGTATTGAGTATGACCTATGGCTTTTGGGCACTTGGAAAAAAAATGCAGATGATGTTCAGCCCGAAAATGAGCCCGGCAATCTCAAATGCTTATGGCCACATGGACAGGCAATCTTCTTTATCAATTGAAAACAAAAGCCCGGATGATGTTGAGAATGGATTACAGATCGGCTATACAATTGATGAAATGGTAACAAGAGCGGAAAACTTTTTGCGTGGGATCGGTTTGATCAGAAATTTTGCCCCCATTGTTTATATTGTTGCCCATGGAAGCAGTAGCGCCAATAACCCGCATCATGGAGCACATGACTGCGGGGCCTGCAGTGGAAGACCCGGCGCCACCAATGCAAGAGTGCAGGCATTTATTTTAAATCATAAGAAAATAAGGGAAATACTTGCAACAAAAGGAATTAATATTCCTGTTAACACACAATTTGTAGGCAGTATGCATGACACTGCTGCGGATGTTATTGGTTATTATGATGAAGAAATTTTAAATGAAGGAAATTTCCGGCAGCATATGATCAATAAACAAAGTTTTGAGACTGCATTAAACTTAAATGCAAAAGAACGCAGTCGCCGTTTTGCATCGATCAACACAAAACAAAGATTAGAGCAGGTTCGAAAAGATATTCATGATCGTTCGGTCTCTTTATTTGAACCAAGACCTGAATTAGGCCATGGCACAAACACACTTGCTATCATTGGTCGCAGGTTAACAACAAAAGGATTATTCCTTGATCGTCGAGCATTTTTAAATAGCTATGATTTTTCTACTGATCCTGATGGCGCCATTCTGACTGCGGTGATGCGGCCCATCGGTTTAGTTTGTGGTGGTATCAATCTTGAATATTATTTCTCAAGAGTTGACAATATAAAAATGGGAGCTGGTACAAAGCTCCCGCATAATGTGATGGGACTTTTCGGCGTAGCCAACAGTAGTGATGGCGATCTGCGGCCCGGTTTGCCCTGGCAAATGATCGAAGTACATGACCCGGTTCGCCTCCTCGTGATCGTTGAGCACAGGCCGGATATTGTTTTAAAAGCGATTCAATCGTCGCCGGAAGTATTTGAATGGTATAAAAATGAATGGGTGCATATTATGGCGCTGCATCCTGAGGAAAAACAGTTTTATTATTTCAGGAATGGAGCATTTGAAAGATATCAACCGATCACTAATGCGAAAGAGATCGGCACTATTCGCAATATGGAGGAGTTTATTGAAGGTGCAAGAGAAATGGAAACAAATCATATTGTGCATGCAACAGAGGAGAATTTACCGGTGTACTTGTTAGATTAAATATTGCTCACAGATAATACAGATGCTCAAAGATTATATGTTAAAATTTCGGGGTCAATCTGTGAAAACTGTGAGAAAAAATAGAAATTTAAAATGGATCAACTAGAAAACATACTCAGTCAGTCGCTCAGCTTATTTATCATCGTTCCGCTGATCGCTTTTCTCATCACAACGTTTTTGAAGAACAAAAGTGAAAAGATGATCTCGGGCATTGTGCGATTTGCCAAAATATTTTACATCCTCATCTCCGTTGTTTTTGTGGCAGGATGGCTTTTGAATGATCTTAAGCCGATCAGTTATAAACTGGTAACTCTTTATCAAACCGAGCATTTTGTATTTACCATACAGTTCTATTATGACGAAATAACTGCGGTTTTTAGTATTGTGGGTTCATTATTATTTTTTCTTGTAGCCACGTTCAGCAAATATTATATGCATCGTGATGAAGGATTCAAGCGATTCTTCAACATCATCCTGTTATTTGCAGTTGGGTATAACTTCATTATTTTCTCCGGTAATTTCGAAACCTTATTTGTTGGCTGGGAGATCAAAGGTCTTTGTTCATTTTTGCTGATCGCTTTTTACCGTAACCGCTACCTGCCTGTTAAGAATGCGTTCAAAACAATTTCCAATTATCGCATCAGCGATGTGGCATTAATACTCGCCATGTGGATGATGCATCATTTGACACATCAGAACATTTCATACACACAGTTAGGCGAGGCAAGAGATCTTGCAGCGCTAACCCATCATACAAGCATGGCTGTTTTTATAGTCTCTATGTTTATACTGGCATCAATGGTTAAATCGGCGCAATTTCCATTTACAACATGGTTGCCCAGGGCAATGGAAGGCCCCACTTCTTCATCCGCAATTTTTTACGGTTCGTTGAGTGTGCATATCGGTGTGTTTTTATTGTTGCGTACACATGCTTTCTGGCAGGATATGCTGTGGGCTAAAATTGTTATCATTGTCATTGGTGCATTGACGGGGATCTTTGCAACATTGATTGCCCGTGTTCAACCAAATGTAAAAACACAAATAGCTTATTCATCGGCTGCCCAGATCGGAATTATGTTTATCGAAATTGCATTGGGCTTTCATTGGCTGGTATTGATCCATTTTGCAGGCAATGCATTCTTAAGGACTTACCAGTTGCTGGTATCACCTTCTGTATTGAATTATTTGGTGCATCACCAGTATTTCCATTATCATCCGCCGCAGAATACGGCAGTAGGAAAACTAAAAGCAGCATTGTACATACTTGCTGTGAAAGAATGGAATCTTGATACCTTCATGTTTAAATATGTATGGAGCCCATTCAAATGGGTAGGAAACCAATTAAAGTCTTTCCAGTCCACAGTTGCAGCTGTTCTTTTTTTAGTACTTGGATTAGCGGCCGCTTTTTTCTCTCATAGCCGGATCGCTTTTTTTAATGATAATAGTTATGTATTGGCAATTTCTTTGTTAGGTATTTCATTACTTTTATTGCTATTTGCTTTTTCATTCAGGGGTTCAGCGCTAACTGCATGGTTTTATTTATTACTCGCTCAGACTTTCATTTTTTCCGGTGCTTTGATAAATGCAAGTGATGTACACCCGGGCGAAGTGATCTATTATGCAAGCGGTATAGCGGCCTCATTTTTACTGGGGCTTTACTGTCTTTATAAAACAAAAGCCGTTGATGATGACATCATGCTGGATAAACATCATGGCTATGTGTATGAAAATAAAGTGACAGCAGTTTTGTTTTTAATGGCAGCAATTGGCCTATTAGGTTTCCCGATTACAGCTGCATTTATAGGCATTGATGTTTTTTTTACTTATGTAGAAAGCGGCCAGGTAGTATTGATCACCTTACTTGGTCTTTGTTTTATATTTATTGAGCTGGCTGCGATCCGTATTTTCTTACGTATTTACATGGGGCCGCATAAAAAATTATATCACCCCGTTGCGTTTCGTACATCCTGATATGAAGAAACTAATTTCAATTCCCTTGTTGTTGTTTATCATTGATCTTTTT
>DASUTO010000508.1:0-2067 GCA_036374555.1 Chitinophagaceae bacterium | reverse complement strand
ATCATTGCAGCATGCGGTACATCATGGCATGCAGGGCTTGTTGCAGAATATCTTTTCGAGGATCTTGCACGTATTCCTGTGGAGGTTGAATATGCATCAGAATTCCGATACCGCAACCCGATCATTTATGATGACGATGTAATGATTGTGATTTCTCAGTCAGGGGAAACAGCAGATACGCTTGCTGCTGTAGAACTTGCAAAGTCGAAGGGAGCAACCATATTCGGAGTATGTAATGTTGTTGGTTCAAGTATTCCGCGTGCAACACATGCCGGATCATATACACATGCCGGTCCGGAGATCGGTGTGGCAAGTACAAAAGCATTTACTGCACAACTTGCCGTATTAACAATGGTGGCATTAAAAATCGCTAAACAAAAAGGCAACCTTGATGAAGAAAGATATAAGCACTTACTACAGGAACTGCATGATATACCCAATAAAATTACCACAGTTTTAAAAAGTGCAGATCATATAAAAACGCTTGCAAACAAATATAAAGATGCAAGAGATTTTCTTTATCTCGGTCGTGGTTATAATTTTCCCGTGGCGCTTGAAGGTGCTTTGAAACTAAAAGAGATCTCTTACATACATGCAGAAGGTTATCCTGCTGCAGAAATGAAACACGGGCCGATTGCATTGGTAGATGATCAATTGCCGGTAGTATTTGTAGCTACTAAAGATGCCTATCATGAAAAAGTAGTGAGCAATATGCAGGAAATAAAAGCGAGAAAAGGAAGAGTGATCTCTGTGATCACTGAAGGAGATGACTATTCTGCTTCGCTTTCAGAATCTATAATGTCCGTGCCGGCTGCCGATGAAATTGTGGCGCCGATGTTAAGCGTTATTCCTTTGCAGTTACTGGCTTATTATATTGGTGTATTGAAAGGTTGCGATGTCGATAAGCCAAGGAACCTTGCAAAATCTGTGACGGTGGAATAGAAACCCCTGTCCCCTAAAGGGGAACTTAGATCATACATTCCTTACCTTAAGAACAGTTCTTTATTTGTAAATGAAATTTGTGTTACCAACAGTGTTACTACTATTTGGCTCCTGTTGCGTCGCACTCTTTTACAATAACAATTCTATTCAACAATTATTCTGTGTTATAATCAGAATACTTAACCAGCACCCAGCAACATGAGTGATATAAAGAAAAAACCAATCAGCTCTCTTGGATATAATTTTGTTGCGAGAGCATTTATCCCAAAAGGAAAAGATGAGTATTATCTCCGCAATATCCAGAACAGAAGTGGTATTGCTTATCGTCAATTAACAAAGGCCGAGATCAGATCATTACAGCGAAACAATAATACGGCTGATGACTGGAGTAAATTATTAGTTGCTGATCCATTCAGCTCCAACCTTGTTAAGAACTGCAGCTTTTTTGGATTGAACAGGATCGGTAAGCTTGAAAATGTTTTCCTGGAATATCACGATATACGTTTACAGGTCGGACTCTACAACAGCACGATCGTCAGTTGTGACTTTGGAGATAATGTTGCTATCAACAATGTTAATTACATGAGTCACTTCATTGCCGGCAATGAAGTGATCATTGTAAATGTAAATGAGTTGGCTGCTTCCGATCACTCGAAATTTGGTAATGGGATCATTCGTGAAGGTGAAAAAGAAAATGTTCGCATCTGGCTGGAGATATGCAATGAAAATGCCGGTCGTGGCATTTTGCCTTTCAATGGAATGTTATCCGGTGATGCATGGCTATGGAGTCGTTATCGTGATGATGATGTCCTGATGAAAAAATTCAAACAGTTCACTGAAAAACAATTTGATAAAAAAAGAGGTTATTATGGAAAGATCGGTGATGGAACAGTTATAAAAAATTGCAGGATCATTAAAGACACATGGATCGGGAGTGAGGCCTATATAAAAGGCGCCAACAAATTAAAAAACCTTACCATCAATTCCGGGCCTGAAGGGAAAACGCAAATTGGTGAAGGAGTTGAATTGGTAAATGGTATTATCGGGTTTGGTTGCCGTATTTTTTATGGAGTAAAAGCAGTCCGCTTTATTCTATCCGATCATTCGCAATTAAAATATGGCGCG
>DASUTO010000507.1:0-3426 GCA_036374555.1 Chitinophagaceae bacterium | reverse complement strand
ATGAAAAAAGAATTTGGAATGGAAAGAATAAAAGTGATCTTTCCAACAGGTGGAGAAGGTACTATCAGTAATTACTATAAATCTGACAGCAATTATATTTTTGCCAAAACAGGAACCCTTTCTGGTGTAGTGGCATTTAGTGGGTTTTTATATACTAAGAAAGGCAAGCTGCTTATCTTCTCTACACTGGTTAATAATCACCAGGCTTCGTCAACGGCTGTAAGACGGGCGGTGGAGAAGTTTATCCAGGGAATTAGAAATAAGTACTAGCAGCCCCATCCCGACCTTCCCCGAAGGGGAAGGCCATCTGCGCACAGCTCTTGCTTAATAAATTTTTCTTCCAAAAAATCAATTTCTGTAGTTGAAAACTAATCGATGATCAGGTTTTGTGCGGATGCAAAGTCTCTCCGCCTGGGGCGGAAGATTTAGAGGGGCCGCTGAAACATTTTCTCTAACTGTTCTTTCTTAAACTCTAAATAAGTGGGATTGCCGTTTGGCGAAGAGTTTGGCTGATTGCATTTAAATAGATCCTCAACCAAACCTTCCATTTCTTTTTCGGAAAGTTGCCTCCCGGCTTTAATGGATTGCTGCCATGCCAGAGAACGAATTAGCTTTTCCCTTTTTGAAAATTTCAGGTCATTACTGAAGTGTTTGTATTGCTCCAGTAAAGAATCGATGACCTGTTTTTCATTTCCTTGCGTTACATCAGCCGGTGTACCTTGAATAACAAAAGTGTTTTTACCAAAAGGTTCGATCATGTATCCGAGTAGTTGCAGGTCATTCATCAGATCTTCCAATAAAACTGTATCTGCAGGAACTAATTCCATTGTAACGGGAAACATGCTGCGTTGAGTAGCCACCGCTTTTCCCGTCGCTGCTTCCTGTAATCGTTCATAAATAACCCTTTCATGCGCCGCTTGCTGGTTGATGAGAATAAAACCTACTGGGGTTTGTGCAAGGATGAATTGACTATGTAATTGGATCAGCGAGTCTGTATTGAAAGTTGAAGGTTGAAGGTTGAAGGTTCTTGGTATTTCTTCTGCTTCGATACCCTTGACTGCCGGCTGTTGACTATCGACTGTTGACTGTGAACTCTCAACTCCCGACTCCTGACTCCTGACTCCCGACTCCCGACTTTCATAAAAATCTCTCCAATGCTTCAATTCACTTCTATTTGTTGGCTCGATAAAATGGGCTTTATTTTTTTCGGTAAACCCTTTGAAGATTGAACCAGCAGTAGCTGCAGATTGTTTCTCTTCGGTAAATGGTTGCTGGATAGATGACAGTTGTTGTATGGAAGCATCCAGTTCAAAATCCAGCGTAGGAGTCACGCTGAACTGTGCTAATGCATGTTTGACTGCTGCCTGCACAAATGCATAAATAATTTTTTCATCTTCAAACTTTATTTCCTGTTTGGTAGGATGCACATTCACGTCAACCTGTGTGGGGTCAAGATCAATGAAGAGAACATACATGGGGAAACTGTCTTTCGTGATCATTTCCTGGTAGGCATTCATTACCGCATGATTCAGGTAAGCACTTTTGATAAAACGATTATTGATAAAAAAATATTGATCTCCTCTTGTTTTTTTCGCCGTATCCGGTTTACCCACAAAGCCGTAGATATTCATGTAATCAGTTTCTTCTTTAACCGCAACAAGCTTTGTATTGTAATTATTGCCGAGTAATTGAAGAACACGTTGCTTTAAATTTCCGGCCTCAAGGTGAAAGATCTGTTGGTTATTTGCGGTAAGCGAAAAAAATACCTGCGGAAAGGCCAGCGCCACTCTTGTAAACTCATCAACAATATGCCGCATTTCGGCGGTATTGCTTTTAAAAAAATTTCTGCGGGCGGGAACATTGAAAAATAGATTTTTCATCGCAATGCTGGTCCCTTCCGCTACTGCTATTGGTTCTTGTTTTTTTACAAGACTGTTCTCGATCTCAATATAAGTACCTGTTTCATCATCGAGTCTTTTTGTTTTTAATTCTACCTGTGCCACTGCAGCGATCGAAGCCAGGGCTTCGCCACGAAAACCCATTGTCTTTATATGAAACAGGTCATCGATCGTAGTGATCTTGGAGGTTGCATGACGTTCAAAACTCATTCTCGCGTCGGTCTCACTCATTCCACCACCGTTATCAATTACCTGCACCAGCGACTTGCCCGCATCGTTAATAATAAGTTTAATTTCTGTGGCACCCGCATCGACCGCGTTTTCAAGTAATTCTTTAACGGCACTTGCCGGGCGCTGGATCACTTCACCGGCTGCAATTTGATTGGCAATGTTATCTGGTAATAGTAAAATCTTGTCGGGCAATTCTTCGTAATTTGGGCTGCTAAAATACGTTGATTATCTTAAGCATCTTGCATGAAAAAAATATTCTTTATTGTCGCTGTTTTTATTTCTTCTGTTAGTTTTTCACAATACAGGAGCAGGCTTTCTGTTGATAAATGGGTGGATAGTGTTTTTAATTCGTTGACACCAGAGCAAAGGATCGCACAACTGATGGTGATCAGGGCTCATTCGAATCTTGGTGCTGATCACATAGCAAAAGTGACCCGCGATATTCAGCAATACAATGTCGGCGCCCTGTGTTTTTTCCAGGGTGGTCCTATCCGGCAAGCTAATCTTACAAATTTTTACCAGGGCATTGCGAAAACTCCATTGATGGTAACGATCGATGGAGAGTGGGGTGTTGGTATGCGTCTCGATAGTGTTACAAAATATCCGTATCAACTTACGCTGGGCGCCATGGATAACCAACGATTGGTTTATGAAATGGGATTAGCCGTTGGTGAACAATGCAAACGACTCGGAATTCATGTGAACTATGCGCCGGTTGTTGATATTAACAATAATCCTAACAATCCTGTTATTGGTTATCGTTCGTTTGGTGAAGACAAATATAAAGTGTCACAATTCGGTATCGCATATATGAAAGGAATGCAGGATGCTGGTATTATGGCTTGCGCCAAACATTTTCCCGGTCATGGTGATGTTGATGTGGATTCACATCTTGATCTGCCGGTGATCAATAAAAATCGTCAGCAGCTTGATTCAATGGAACTATACCCTTTTCGTGAAATATTCAAGGCAGGTATTGGAAGCGTAATGGTTGCTCATTTATCCATCCCTTCGATTGATGCCACCGAACATGTAGCTACTTCTATTTCAAAAAACAGTGTGACGGGTGTTTTGCGTAATGATCTCAATTACGAGGGTCTCATTTTCACCGATGCGTTGGAAATGAAGGGTGTTGCAAAATATTTTCCGGGAGGTGTGATTTCTGTTGAGGCATTGATAGCGGGTAATGACATGCTTTGCCTCCCTGAAGATGTTGGGAAAGCCATTGATGCAATAAAGAGTGCCATAAGTGAGAACCGGTTAAGTTGGGATGACGTTAACGAAAAAGTAAGAAAAG
>DASUTO010000506.1:0-42571 GCA_036374555.1 Chitinophagaceae bacterium | reverse complement strand
CTAACGCTTTTGCCGCCTGCTCAACGGAACTAATTTCTGTAATCCCCCCATTGAATAAGACCGTGCCGGTGGTAAGAATAATAAAGAACATAACCAGATTGGAAAAGAACATTCCAAAATCAACATCCATATCCATTTTATGTATCATTCTTTTATCAACCATTAATCTTCTTTTTTTACGTTTTATATCTTCTGCTTCCATAGTTGCCTGCCAGAAAAAAAGATAAGGTGAGATCGTTGTTCCAAGGATGGCAACAAGAATACCAATGAAATCTCTATTAAATTTTATTGTAGGAATAAATGTATTCTTCGCTATTTCTCCCCAATCCTGTTCGGAAAGAAAAGGTACAATGAGATAAAGTAAAAGAAAGACGCATAGATATTTTAAGATTGCAGCTATTTTTTTGTAAGGCAAATAAATGATCAATGCCATCAGAATTATCGTAAAGCCAATTGTAAAAAAATGAGAAGGGATAGAAGGAAAGATCAGATTCGCGACAGCCCCCATTCCCGCAATATCAGCCCCGATATTAAGAATGACTGCGGGGAAAGTAAAAAGTATCACCAGGTATAAGATCGGCTTAGGATAATTGTTGCGGATGTTAGTTGTTAAACCTTTTGAAGTAACGATACCAATTCTTGCACACATTTCCTGTATAGCGGCCATAAGGGGAAATGTAATTAATGCAGTCCATAAAGTTGCTAATCCAAATTTTGCACCTGCTTGTGAGTATGTTGCAATACCTGAAGGATCATCATCACTGGCGCCGGTTATAAGACCGGGTCCAAGAATTTTTAAGAACCGTTTGATTTCGGAAGGTTTGCTTTTTTTATTTCCTGCTTTCTTTCTCATTCGGACCAGCTGAATGTAAAATTATCCTATTGCCCATAGTTTCATCATGATTAAAATAATCATGCCAGCAAATAGTAGTCAGAAAATTTTATTGCTTAATCTGCTTAAAAAGCTATAGGAAATGAATTTCCTGGACTTGTTTTAAAAAAACAGCATTCCAAAAACTAAGAAAAAAGCTCCCGCATTTTATCAAGAAAACTTTTATCCGATTTATCAGGATGGGGTTTGAAGTTAGAAGAATGACTCATTTTTTCAAGCATTGTTTTTTCTTCGGCACTAACATTCTGTGGAGTCCAGATATTTACATGAATCAACTGATCTCCTTTTTGATAACTGTTTACTGCCGGAAAGCCTTTTCCTTTTAAACGGAAGATTTTTCCGCTTTGGGTGCCAGCAGGGATTTTTATTTTAGCCCGGCCATCAATAGTAGGTACTTCGAGTTGTGTACCGAATACTGCGTCAGTAAAAGAAATATGGAGATCATAAGCCACATTCATTCCATCACGTTGCAATTCTTTATGTGGTTCTTCTTCGATAAGTATGATCAGATCGCCGGGTGCACCACCTCTTTCACCGGCATTGCCTTTTGCGCTTAAATTTAATTGCATACCTTCCTGTACACCAGCAGGAATTTCGATAGAGATCGCTTCTTCCCCATAAACTCTTCCTTCGCCTTTACATGCAGGACATTTTGCAGTGATAGTTGTTCCTTCGCCATTACAGGTTGGACATGTGGTTACAGTTTGCATCTGGCCAATAAATGTATTCGTAACTCTTCTTACCTGGCCCGATCCACCACAAGTTCCACAGGTTTGAACACTTCCTTTGTCTTTTGCTCCGCTACCACTGCACGTATTACAAACAACATGTTTTTTTACTTTGATATTTTTTGTTACACCTTTAGCGATCTCTTCATATGTTAATTTGATCTTTACACGAAGATTACTTCCCCGGATACCTCTTGCTCTTGAGGTTCTACCCCGACCACCGCCGCCGCCAAAAAAACTTCCAAACAGGTCTTCACCAAAAACATCACCAAACTGGCTGAAGATATCTTCCATGTTCATACCACCACCACTGAAGCCACGACCATTACTACTTACACCTGCATGACCATAACGATCGTACTGCGCTTTTTTATCAGCATCACTCAGCACTTCATACGCTTCGGCAGCTTCTTTAAATTTTTCTTCAGCACCTTTATCGCCAGGATTGCGGTCGGGATGAAATTGCATCGCTACTTTACGGTATGCCTTTTTAATTTCATCTGCAGAAGCAGTTTTTCCAACGCCTAATATTTCGTAGTAATCTCTTTTTGACATAACTTATTTTCCCACCACAACTTTTGCGTAGCGAATTATTTTATCATTCAAATAATACCCTTTTTGAATTTCATCTATCACTTTTCCTTTTTGCTCTTCAGAGGGAGCCGGAACCTCAGTGATCGCTTCGTGAATGTCTGGATTAAAATCTTTATTGATCGTTTCCATCGGCTTCAACCCTTTAGCGGTTAGTAAAGTTTTCAGTTTATTAAACACAAGCATTACACCTTCTTTAGCATTTTCATCTAAACTGCTCATTTGCTTTTCAGCTCGCTCACAATCATCCAACACTTCAAGCATATCGATTATAACTTCCTTACCGGCGGTTTGGATCAGTTCCATTCTTTCTTTCAAACTTCTTTTCTTAAAATTTTCAAACTCAGCTACTTTACGGATAAACTTATCTTTCATTTCACCAAGTTCGTTTCGAAGAGTTTCCAATTCGGGCTCATTAGTTAAGGGTTCATTCAAATGTGAGATCCCACTGATATTTTCATCAGCATTTATGCCCACTTCAGGCTCTTCGGCATTCTGCATTTTTGCCTGTTCTTTTGCCTCTTTCATATCTTTTTGACGCATTTTTTTGAAAATTGATTGCAAAGGTAAGGTTGTCAATAATACTGCCAACGCTATTATAAAGACAAAATGACGGAGAGAAAACTAGTTCATTTTCAATATTCCTGGGCCTGTTACCTTTGCGCCATGATAAAAGTTTATCTTGGAAAAAAGATCAGCCGGAGAGTAGTGGAGGGACACCCATGGATCTTTTCAAATGAAGTAAGCAGAGTTGAAGGCGACGTGATTGGAGGCGAAACAGTGACCGTTTTTACCCATGATCATAAATTTGTCGGTAGCGGATATATTAACCCAAGATCGCAGATCATTGTGCGACTGCTGACACGTGATAAAAACGAAGTGATCGACGAGGCGTTTTTTTATAAACGAATATTAGAAAGCTGGGAATACCGTAAAAAGATCGGTTATGTTGAAAATTGCAGGTTGGTTTTTGGCGAAGCCGATTCATTGCCTCAATTGATCATTGATAAATTCAATGATTATTTTGTTATTCAAACATTGGCTCTTGGTATTGACATTTGGAAACCTGCTATTGTAAACACACTGAACAAAATTTTTAATCCCAAAGGAATTTACGAACGGAATGATGTGCCGGTAAGAGAGGTGGAAGGCATGACTCAGCAAAAAGGTTTTTTATCAGCCCCATTTGATACCAACATTATCATAAATGAGAATGGGTTGAAATTTAATGTTGATTTAGAGAATGGACAAAAGACCGGGTACTTTCTTGATCAGCAGGATAACAGGAAAGCAATTCAGCATATTGTAAAAGGAGCAAATGTGCTGGGTGCGTTTACCTATACAGGTACCTTTGAAATTCATGCTGCTCATTATGGCGCCAAATCAGTTGTAGGGTTTGATATTTCCGAAAATGCGGTTCAGCAGGCAAATAAAAATGCTGCCTTGAACGGGTTAGACAATATCTGCAAGTTTCAAACTGCAAATGCCTTTGATATCTTAAAGCATTGGAGCAAGGAGGAAAAAAAGTTTGATGTAGTTATGCTGGATCCTCCTGCTTTCACTAAAAGCAGGGAGACAATTCAAAAAGCAGTTGCGGGGTATAAAGAAATAAATTTAAGAGGAATGAAACTCATTGATCCAGGCGGTTTTCTTGTCACCTCCTCTTGCACAAGTCTTGTAAATGCTGAATTGTTTTTACAAACAATTGAAATGGCTGCTAAAGATGCAAAAAGGAAATTAAGACAGGTTTGTTTCCAGGCACAGGCGCCTGATCATCCGATCGTCAGAGGCATAGAAAATACACAATATCTTAAATTCCTTATCGCTCAAGTGCAATAAGAGGTAAAATAAAAAAGCACTTCAATGGAAGTGCTTATAAAATATTATTGAGGGCTATTATTTCGACACCTGGAATTTACCCGACTCTATCACTTTTCCTGATTGATCTTTTAACTGATAAATATAAACGCCACGGGTATAAGTAGAAAGATCCAGTGTTGTGCTTGAGTTCACATTCTTTGCTTCGTAAACTTGTTTGCCAATAAAATTTATTATTTGCAATGTGTATCCTGCGTTAAAATTTTTTTGAAATTCAGCTTTAATAAAAGTAGTGGCAGGATTAGGATAAAACTTCATGATACGCTGAGCTGCAACGGGAGATGGCTCACGAGTAGACTGCCCCTTAGAGGTTATGGCTGTCAACAGAATAAAGGATATTATTGGTAGAAATCTCTTCACTAAAACAAATTTAACTTTATTTGCGCAAAATAGACGGATTTTTTTTCTCTTGCAACGTAAAAGCCTCATAGGGTTAAAAAACCTGGAAATCATAGATTTAGACGCCTAATAATCGTAAAAACCCGATTCGCTACGCCAAACTTTCAAGAGTAAGAGTGATGTTTTTAAAATTTGGTTGCTCACTTGCATTCTCAAGAACTTCTGCATAACGAACAATTCCAATTTTATCAATTACAAATGCAGATCGTTTTGAAACTCCTTTCATGTTATAGCCAAACATCTCATAAAGGCTTCCATACAATGATGAAACATCTTTATTGAAATCGCTCAACAAAGAAAAATTCAAATTTTGATCTGCTTTATATTTTGCCAATGTGTGTAGTGAGTCGACAGAAATTCCAAAAACTTTTGCGTTTACATTGTTGTAAAAAGATATATTATCTCTTATTGAGCATAGCTCCGCAGTGCATGTACTGGTGAAGGCCAGCGGAAAAAAAAGTAACAATACATTCTGCCCTTTCATTTCTGAAAGAGTGATTTTATTTTTTGTTGAATCATATAATGTAAAGTCGGGCGCCGGGTGTCCAATTTCAATGTTCATAATGCAATTTCTAAAAAATAAAAGAGGTAAAGACACAAAATTTCAAAGAAACAATTAACTTCTCATAAAGTTTACACTTTATTTCTTAACCACCGGTTAGAAACTCCGGATAAACCAAACTGATATGAAAAAAATAATAACAGAGTTTATTGGAACATTTTTCCTGGTAATGTCTGCTGGACTTGCCAGTGGCGATCTCACAGTTCTGATTATTGGCGCTACTTTAATGGTAATGATCTTTGCAGGAGGCCATATTTCAGGGGCCCATTATAATCCCGCAGTAACACTTGCTGTTTTTATCAGGGGGAGGTGTTCTCTTAATGAAGCTTTAGGTTATTGGGTGGCTCAGTTTGTTGCAGCCGTAGCGGCCGCACTCTTAGTAAATTATTTTAAAGGCGAATCAAGCCCGATGGTTATTCAGGATACGACAAAAGCTTTGATCGCGGAATTGATAGCAACTTTTGCATTGGCTTATGTAGTCTTAAATGTCGCTACTGCTAAAGGAACAAGTGGAAACAGTTTTTATGGACTTGCCATCGGATTCACAGTATTTGCATTAGGATCCCAGGTTGGTGGAATATCAGGTGGGGCATTAAATCCGGCAGTAGCTTTGGGCGCATGTGTAATGAAAGCATTTGATTGGAGCAATATCTGGATTTATCTTGTCGGTTGTTTATTGGGTGGTGTTTTGGCTGCTTTTATTTTCAAAATGAATAATCCAGATGATAAATAAAATAATTGAATTTAAATTTATGGGCCCTGGAAACAGGGCTTTATTTTTTAGAACCTTGGTTTGAAATAAGGATTTGATTTATCTGCAAGCTTTCCTATCCAACTAATCCCGATTTCAAAACCACCACGACCATGACTGCTTGGTTTAAGTTTTGAAATATTTGCATCATAGCTGAATGAAACTGAGAATGGACGATAATCCAATTTTATTACAGGGATCAATGCATCATTCCATCGTATAAAAGTTCCGATATTAAATACATAATCCGGTTCATCTGGATAAGCGCCAATTTTAAGGCCGTACATGGCACCAAAGACAGTTTCTTTAAATGATCCTTGTCTTGAATGATCAGCTTCTATAGATACAAAGGAATATTCATTACCCGCAAGTTTGAGTCCAGCGGAAAAAACCAATTTTGGATTTAGTTCTATATTTTTATCTCTATAAAATGAATTGCGGGGGCGATTGAAATGATGATAAGCCGCACCGATATAAAAATTATTATCAGGATTGTTGTTCATGACGGAATTCAAACTCATTCCTACACTTCCATCGAGATATGAATAAGTAGGGTCAGTGATATTTTCTCCAATTCCCATTCCGTCGTATTGACTGTTTGTTGTCACTTTTGAAAGATCAATGCTATGCTGCACCCAGCCCCCCATAAATCCTAATGATAAATAGGTATTCTTTTCGCTGCTGATAGATTTGTGATAATTTAATGCAGGCAGAATTTTTGTTTGTGTAAATGAAACCGTACCGGCTCTATCATAAAATAGTTGCATCCCCCAGGTAACATAATCATCCGCATTGCCTACAGGAACTTTATACTCTCCGCTTAACGACCCGGTTCTATATCCTGTCGTTACACTGTTCCATTGATCCCGATAAACAGCTTGAACTCTTACATCACCTGTAAATATTCCTGCTAACGCCGGGTTTCTTAAAAGTGGCGTTTCGAAAAATTGAGATAAATGCAGGTCCTGTGACTTTGCAGAAAGTGCAAAGATCAAATTCAACACTGCAATGAATATGGTTGTTCTTTTTCTCATTTCCTCATTATCTTATTAAGGTTATGTTTCCGTTATAAGTTATAAGCTCTCCATTCCTGCAATAGATGTCCAATTGATATACATAAACACCTGCATCAGCTTTTTTACCTTTCCAGGTTCCATCCCAACCAGCTGAAACAGCATTTATAGGCATGTCATATTTTTCAAATACTACTTCACCCCAGCGATTGAATATCCGAAAGATCTTTGCACGATCCAGACCTGTACCTCTTGGGTAAAATACATCGTTACTTCCGTCATTATTCGGTGAAAATGTATTCGGAATGAAAAAATTCTGACCAGTACAAACAACTTTTATTGTTACATCACCTTTAGCAGTACAACCGTACCTGTCAGTGATGTTTACTGTATATTTTGTTGTAAACTGCGGATTGGCCAGGGGATTAGGACAACGATTACAACTCAAGTTTTGGGAAGGGATCCAATTATAAGAGACGATCGCTCCCGTATAATTCATATTCAATTGAGCATCGCCACCCGAAAGTATTGTAATGGGATTAGAGGCAGGAATTACTGTAGGAGCAGGAACAGCATAAACCTTGTGATAACTTGTATCTGCACATCCAATTTTGTTAGAGGCTATCAATTGAATATTAAAATTCCCGGTGTTTGAAAAAGAAGTTATTCCATCTTGTAATTGAGAAGAATTGCCATTTCCAAAATTCCATGCCCATTTAATAGTCGAATCAGGTTGCGTGATAGAACCTAAGAATGTTTCCGGAATATTCAGACAAACCGAATCTTTTCCGGTAATCGATACAACAGGAGTCTTATATACCCTTACTGTATCAGTAAATGAACTGGGACACTGGAATTGAGTGTTTACGGAAAGTTTTACAACATATGTTCCCGGTGTTGTGAAATTATGAGATGGATTAATTGCGTTGCTTGAGTTACCATCTCCAAAATCCCAGACGGTTGATGTTATTGGGTCGTTTGAAAGAGTATAATTAGTAAATGTCACCTGGCCATTATCGCAAAATTCTTTTTTATCAACTCCAAAAAGTGGTAAGGCACCATATACATTAACGGTAGCAAAAGGGATAAACGCTTCGCAACCGTATTTATCAGGTATAATCATGTATGGGTAATAATTACCAGGACCGACATACTTATGTGTTATGTTTGTTTGCCGTGTGCTATCTGATTTTCCATCGCCAAAATAAAATACATACTTAAAACCAGGCGGTGCTGTTACGGCAAAGTTTACAATAATAGAATCACAACCGGATGCCGGAGCAAAAGTTACATGTGTGTTGGCAACAGGGTCAAAGACATTTACAACAGATTGGGCTGAATCCACACATCCCCCGGGTCCTTCGACGTATAGTTTTGGATTAAACGTACCATACGAGTTATAAAAATGCGAGGGATTGTCCGCAAAACTGGTTGCACCATCGCCAAAGTCCCAATAAAAACTTTCGTAATTACTTCCCTGGAAATTAAAACTGGTTTGCAACGGCAAACAAATGCCGGTACTATCGATCATGCTAAAAGCGGCAACTGGTTTCCTGATCTTGACATACCCCAGTTTTGTTACCGAGTCTTCGCAACCTACAAGATCCCGGATCTTAAATTTTACATCATAATCAATATTTCCAGCCGGATAATTATGTGTTGGGTTTTGTAAGGTAGATGTTCCACCATCACCAAAATCCCAATTATAAGTTAATCCAACACCGCTCGATGTATCTGTAAACTGCAATGGAGCGGAAGGACAGTAAAATGTGTCCGCATAAAATGCAGCTTTCGGATTTGTGATCAACACAGCACCGGTGATTGCAAATGTATCTGCGCAGTTCACATTATCTTTTACGATAAGACTCACCGTATAACTTCCTTCCTGGGAATAAAAATGCGAAAAAGGAGATGAAGTAAATGATTGTTGCGTACCATCACCAAAATTCCACGTCCACTGAGTGATTGGCGCCGATGTAGGAGTTGAAAGATCATTAAAACTCATCGTTTTGTTGATACATGCACCTGTTCCAACAGGTGTAAAGTTTGCGATCGGACCACTAATGACCATGAAATTGTTGATAGTCAGGGAATCCAGGCAACCATTAGCATCTTCAATAATAAGCTTCACATCATAAGAGCCATAATTTGCAAGGCTAAAATCAATACTGCGACTCGTGTCGCTTAGAATGTTCGTACCAATTACCCAGGTATAATCTTTTATGTTATTTGGATTGCTGCCTGTAGCGGTTAAGGTGAATACTTCGCTTTTACAAACAGGATTTTTGCTTGCAATAAAAGCGACGGGTTCGTTTAGTATTTTTATTTCTTTCGTAGTAGTATAGGAACAAGGACCATTTGTTACGGTTAATGTCGCGGTATAAGTGCCAAAAGCCGGGTAGGTAAAAGTAGGAGGAGTTATTGTATTAAAAATAGTATTGGCAGGATCACCCATATTCCATTGATAAGAAATAGGACCATACACATTATTCGTGAGTGAACTATCAAGGAAAGTAACCTGTAATTTATTATTGCAATTGGCACGGTATCCAAAAATAGCAACAGGTGGTTTTACTTGTATGGGCCGGGTTAATGAATCTGCGCAACCGTTATTTGAGACAACAAGTTTCACATTCAAAAATCCTGTGTCAACATAAGTATGTGTTGGATTTTGTACTGTGGAACTTAAACTGTCTCCGAAGTCCCACAACCACCTTACTATTGCCCCGGGTGTGGTTGTCGAAAGATCTGTGAACTGGATCGGCGTACTGGCGCATGTATTATTTGGAGTAAAACTGAAATTGACTGTTGGAGGAGTTCCAGTTAACACGCCATTGGGTATAGATACTGTTTCTACACATCCATTTTGGGTTGTAATTGTAAGTTGAATTGTATAGTTACCAGCAGATGTGTATGTATGAGTTGGAGACTGGGTGTTATAGGTGGCTCCCGGTTCTCCTAAATTCCAGGAGTAACTTATAACGCTATCCACAGATTGAATAGTTGCGACTGGTTGGAATGTAAAAGGAATACAACCACCAATAGGTGCATTACTTATTCGCACAGATGTGGGGCTGATCTTTATGTATTGAAATTTTGTAATTGTGTTACTACACCCACCTGGTAGTGTAATTGTTAACGTAACAGAGAATGCGCCCAGGCTGGTATAAGTATGTGAAGGATTTTTGACAGTAGATGCCGGGCTACCATCGCCAAAATCCCAAAGCCATGTAGATGCGGAAGGACTCAGATCAGAAAATTGAACTGTAAAAGGTGCTTTACAAGAGGTCGAATCGTTTGCTGTAAAGTTTACGGGTGGTTGTGTATTGACGGACACAGTTTTTGTAATTGAATCAACACAGTTCCCATAATCATTTATTAATCTTACCTGGAAAGTTCCGCCGGATAAATATGTCTTCGTTGGATTAACCTGTGATGACGTAGTGCCATCTCCAAAATCCCAAATAGAAGATGTGGGTGAAGGCGAAGAGTTATTTTGAAAGGTAACAGATTGACCAAGGCAAATACTTGCCGGTGCGATAAAGTCTGTTGTTTTGCCAGCCACAATAATGTTTTTTGTAATTGTTCCATTACATCCCAGGTTACTTTGAACAGTTAATTGCACAGGGTATGTACCGGGAGTTGCATAGCTCGTTGTGGGATTAGGTAACGTTGATGGCGGACTACCATTCCCAAAATTCCACAGATAACTTAACGTTCCTGGTCCGCTTGATTGATCCTGGAAACTAATATTAAAAGGGCCCTGGCATGTCGTCGGCTGTGAGTAAACAAAATCTGCATCAATACCATTTATTATTCTGATATATCTCCCGATAGATTTAAAACTTTGACAACCGGTACTACTTGTAATCATTAGAGAAACCGTGTAAAAACCCGGAGCGGTATATGTATGAGAAGGATTTTGTAAGGATGATGTTGAATTAGGGCCAGTATCTCCAAAATTCCAACTCCATGACGTTATTGTACCACCACCCGGCGGCACAGTAGACTGATCAGTAAACTGAATAGTTCCCGGTAAGCATGCTGTAGTGATGTCCGCAACAAAATTTGCTGATGGAGATGGAAATACTGTGATATAGTTTACTTTTACCTCTTCGTCAATACCGGAACTATTTCTTACAATTAGCTTCACAGTATATGTTCCCGGTGTCGAAAAGGTAACAGTAGGATTTTGCACCGACTGGAGTCCATTACCAAAATCCCAAATCCATGATGTTATGGGACCTCCCCCTGGAGGCACAGTAGATTGATCAGTAAACTTAACGGTTAGAGGCGCACATCCGGAGAGCTTGTCGGCACTAAAATCCGCCACTGGTGCCTGGGCAATAGCAATTGTAGAAAAGACAAAAAGTCCAATGGATATTGTAGCCAAGTGGAGTTTCAGGGATCTCACTTTTAAATGCACTGCATTAATAAGTAAACTTATATAGTTATAATAGGGTCGCAAGAAAGGGTTATTTTACAAAAAATAATTAACTGATTAAAAATGCAGGATAAAGGATCAGGCTAGCAAAAGTCTAAAAATAAACAAGGTCATTTATTGACCTTACCTATTGTTTTTCGTTTAAAAGATCAACAGGAATGCTGCTGATCAAGGCAGGATAGGATCTATTGTTTTACTGTTTATCTAATCGTAAAGTCTTTACTTCTGTTCCGTTGGTCTGCGTTGCTTCTACGTAAGTCCAGCTATTCTTCGTAATATTCCAGGTTCCATTGATCAGCAAAATGGGATTCGTAGCGCCTGGAAAGTTCGCATATGTTGTCATTGCCGAAGCATTGCCATCCCAGCTACCGGATCTTTCTGTTACTCCGTTCAAAATAGCATCAACCGTTTTATTACTATAATATTGAAATTTATAACCCGAAAAATTGGAGGTTATGTCAGTCCCGTTTTGAGTAAATTTTGTGATCTTCCATTGACCGTCGGTCATGGCTTTGATGACAAGATCTTCACCAATTTTCTCAACTGCTTTTTCACAACTGCCGAGTGAGATCATTATGAAGAATAAGGGTATTAGTCTTTTCATAAGTGGGCTTCAATGGAGAGGCAAGATAATTATTATCAGCGACCTATGCAATAGTAAAAAAGGCATTTTAATAAACACAAAAACCGCTCCGAAGCGGCTTTTATTTGTTTTTTTTAAAAGTGGGTTTATTTTGGAAAGCCCGCATCAGCCTTTACTTCGTTTAATTGCTGAACGTGCCGGCTGGTATGCGCTGAAATAAACAGGGCGAGCTGGTAGCAATCAATAAGGCCAAAGGGCATTTGTACAAAATGATTTCGCAGGTCTTCTGAGGTTGCTTTTATGTATTTTATATGGCCCGTTCTTGCCACTTTAAAATCATTCATTGCTTCGTCAAGGGATTTAAAAGAAGCAGCTTCAGGTTCTAAAGTAGAAAAGGTTTTTCTTTTATTTGTTCTGTCTTCATTTCTTTTTATCACGTCCTCATCTGTCATTTTAACCTCCTTCTTTCTCTCGGGAGTAGGACCTTCCTTCATACTTTTTTCTAACATAGCCCAAAGTGTTTTTTCGCTAAGAGCAATATGATAAACACATTCTTGTACTGACCATCTATCAGGCGATGCTTTATAAGTTAATTGTGTTGCATTAAGTCCTTTGATCGCCTCTTGCACTTCCGCCTTGGTATTTTTCATATGTTCTCCTGCAAACTTTCTTTCTTTTTTTGAAAGAACATCATCCGTTGGTGTGCCGGCTAAGCCTGAAAAAACGATAAATAAAAGAAGAAGATAGTGATAAGTTTTTCTCCTTGGCATAGCAATATTTTTTGTTCAAATAAAATAAAGGGTCGGGAATAGTTTCGGAGGTAAGGGGCGGAAAAGTTACGAAAGCATTTCAAATCAGTTGTCACTTTTTTTACACTTTTTTGGAAAACAGGGCAATTCAGGCTTTATTATCTTTATTCAATGAAAATAAAAGATGTCATGACATCTCTTGAAGCGATGGCGCCACCCTTTTTGCAGGAAGGCTATGATAATGCTGGTCTTATTACCGGCGATGAGAATGCTGAGTGTACAGGGATATTGATCTCATTAGATGCTACAGCGGCAGTTGTGGACGAAGCGAAAAAGAAAAGTTGCAACCTTATTGTCTCACATCATCCGATAGTTTTTTCTGGATTAAAAAAAATTACCGGAAAAAATTATGTCCAGAAAGCGGTGATCAATGCCATTAAAAATGATATAGCCCTGTATGCGATCCATACGAATCTTGACAATGTATTAAATGGGGTAAATGGAAAAATTGCTGAACTCCTCGAATTGAAAAATATATCGGTGCTTGCACCAAAAGAAAGTCAACTTAAAAAATTATACACTTTCGTGCCTGTTACTGACGCAGGTAAAGTGAGACAGGCGATTTTTGATGCCGGCGGCGGGCATATTGGTAAGTATGATGAATGCAGCTTTAATGTGGAAGGTTTTGGAACTTTTAGAGGAGGATCAAATACTGATCCTTATGTTGGTAAGCCGGGAGAACTTCATAAAGAAAATGAAATAAAGGTTGAGGTAATTTTTCCTTCATGGCTTGAGGGACGTATATTAAAAAGCTTGCTGGCAGCACATCCTTATGAGGAGGTGGCTTTTGATATAATCAAATTGGATAACCGATTTTCATCAATTGGTTCAGGTGTTTTTGGAGAGTTGAAGGAGGCAGCTGCTGAAAAGACGTTTTTAAAAACCTTAAAAGAAAAATTCAAGCTCAACATTATCAGGCATACTCAGTTATTAAACAAGCCGATTTCTAAGGTGGCCGTATGCGGAGGCGCAGGAAGCTTCCTGATTTCCAGCGCCTTGGCTGCGGGGGCGGATTGCTTTATCACTTCAGATATTAAGTACCACGAGTTTTTTGATGCCAATGACAGAATGGTAATTGCAGACATTGGTCATTACGAAAGTGAACAATTCACCATCAACCTCTTGCAGGAATTTTTGGAACAAAAATTCCCTACCTTTGCCGTCCTTAAAACAGAAGTGAATACGAACCCGGTGCGGTACTTTTTATAGCTGAATAGCCCTTTGACAAGCTCAGGCTGACAAATGAAGAGCAAGAAGAGCTGAATAGTTAACAGAAAGTATCCCGATAACTATCGGGACGACGCAACGAAAGTTGAATAGTCGTGCAAAACTGGGTTTATAACAAAGACTATCAATTAAAACAATCATCAAATAAATGAGTACAGTAAAAGAGTATTCGGTCCAGGAAAAACTTACCGGCCTGGTAACACTTCAGAAAATTGATTCGAAGCTGGACGAATTAAAAGTATTGAAAGGGGAACTACCAATGGAAGTTGCTGACCTGGAAGATGAGATCCAGGGGCTGCATGCAAGACAAACCCGTATTGAAGAGGAAATAAATGGCATCACTGAATTTATTGAGCAGAAGAAGGAAGCTATCAAGGAGTCAGGGGCATTGGTGAAGAAATACGAGAAGCAAAGCAATAATGTAAAAAATAACCGTGAGTTTGAAGCGATCAATAAGGAAATTGAGATGCAGCAACTGGAAGTGAAGCTTGCTGAGAAGCATATTAAAGATGCTACCGATGAGATCTCTGAAAAAGCTGTATTGCTTGAGAAAGCTAAAAAAACGATTGGAGCGAAAGAAGGTATCCTGAATACAAAGAAAGAAGAACTGGAAAAGATCATTGCGTCTACTGAAAAGGAAGAAAAGCATTTTAATAAATTGGCAGCCGAAGCAAAGGATTTAGTTGACCCACGTTTGCTGACCAGTTATACCAAGATCCGTCAGAGCTATCGTAATGGCCTTGCTGTGGTACAAGTGGAAAGAGATGCTTGTGGCGGCTGTTTCTATGCAATCCCTCCGCAAAAGCAAAGTGAGATACGCCAGCATAAGAAAATTATGGTTTGCGAAAACTGCGGTCGTGTACTGGTTGATACAGATCTTCACGGAGCGATTGAGATCAAATAATTTACAAATAGATTTTTTTTTACCCCGTTCTGGCCTCCGGCGAGACGGGGTTTTTTGTTGCTTCGTCATCGCTTCGCTCTGACTCGCAATGACGGGTAGAGCAAAAAAATATGAGATAGTCTTTTTGATTAAATTGCGGTTCATGCTGAAACAACTCTCTATTCAGAATTATGCCATCATTGATGCTATTGATATAAGATTCCCGGATGGAATGAATGTGGTGACTGGGGAAACCGGCGCCGGTAAATCCATTATTATGGGTGCATTGGGGTTGATACTGGGAGATAGAGCCGATTCATCTGTATTGGTAAATAAGGAAAAGAAATGCATTGTAGAAGGAGTTTTTAAAACTGAAACAAAAGCCGGGGTAAAAAAATTTTTGAAAGATAATGAGCTGGACGCAGACGAAGAGTTGGTATTGAGAAGAGAGATCGGCGCGAATGGAAAGTCAAGAGCATTTATAAATGATACTCCCGTAAACCTTGAACAGCTGAGGGAATTGAGCAGTTTGCTGGTAGATCTTCACCAGCAGTTTGACGCTTTGCAATTAGGCGAAAATGATTTTCAAAGAGAAGTGATTGATGCGTTGGCAGGGAATAAAAATAGTATTGGAGAATACAGAGTCGTTTATAGTGAATGGAAAGGAATTCAGCAGGAGCTTGATCAACTAAGAAGTCAAAAACAACAATTCGATAAGGAAGCGGATTATAACCGGTTCCAGTTTACAGAGCTTGATGAAGCAGGGTTTAGAGAAAATGAACTGGAAGAAACAGATGCGGAGTTAAAAATGCTCAACAATTCTGAAGAAATTAAAAGTACTTTATCGAAAGTGTATTTTGAGTTAAAGGAAAGCGAAAGCCCTGTTGTGAATCAATTAAAAGTTTTATCTAATCAACTACAGGTTTATTCATCCTTTCATCCGCAACTGCCGGAATTGGTACAAAGATTACAATCTGCACAATTGGAATTGCAGGATGTTGCCGACGATCTTGACGCCATCAGTGATCATATCAATTATAGTCCTGAAAAAATTGAACAAATGAACGAACGGCTTTCGTTGGGATATAAATTAACGAAAAAACATGGAGTAAAAACGACCAACGAATTGATGGAAATTCAGAAGCAGCTTAAGGAAAAATTACAGGCAGTCTTGAACATTGACGACAACATTCAGCAAAAAGAAAAGGAACTGGCAATTACTTATAAAAAAGCATTAGAGTTAGCCATTGAAATTTCAGAAGCAAGAAAAAAGCAAATAAAGACACTTGAAGAAAAAGTAAACAAATTACTTGCACAGGTAGGTATGCCAAATGCGAAGATCAAAGTTGAGATAAGAGATGAGACTGATTTGAATTCATTTGGAAAAAACAGTATTGAATTTTTATTTGATGCTAATCGAAGCAAACAATTTTTACCAGTGAGAAAAGTGGCAAGTGGCGGTGAACTGAGCAGACTGATGCTTTGTATTAAATCGTTAGTGGCACAAAAACTTGATATGCCAACGTTGATCTTTGATGAGATTGATACAGGCATCTCTGGTGAGGCTGCGAGACAGGTTGGGATCATTATGAAGGAGCTTGCAATTAATCGCCAGGTTATTTGCATTACACATCAACCACAAATTGCCGGAAAAGCTAATGCTCATTTCTTTGTTTATAAGGAAATAGTGAAAGATGAAGTGAAAACAAATATTCGCTTGCTGAATAAGGACGAAAGGATAACAGCAATAGCTAAAATGCTTAGTGGAGAAAAGCCAACAGCCGCAGCGATGGAGAATGCGAAAGAGATGGTAGGTAATTAATCCCCAAACCCCTAAAGGGGGCTTCGTGTTACTTACTTCGAAATTTTTTAATACAAATGAGATCTGCCATTGTTCTTTTCATGATTATTGGCTTTATGATCCTTGGCTATTTCCTGAATACATGGTTACAGAAAATGATTAAACCAAGGCAATCATTTAGCAGACTGCTGTTTTATTTTCTATCTGTGATGTTCCTTGTTTTCATCCTATCATTTTTTATGGTATTTGTGATTGGAAAGCTTTACCCCGCCGAGCTAATTAAATAACTTCTTACATTTACCGCACAAAACAATTGCTATGGCATATAATCTTTTAAAAGGAAAAAGAGGGATCATAACTGGTGCGCTGGATGCTAATTCCATTGCATGGAAAGTAGCAGAAAAAGCATATGAAGAGGGCGGAACTTTTGTATTAACCAATGCACCGATCGCTATGAGGATGGGAGAGATCAATAAGCTCGCAGAGAAAACAAAATCTGAGATCATTCCTGCAGATGCTACGAATGTTGACGAGCTGACAAATCTTTTTACCAAATCGCAGGAAGTACTCGGAGGAAAGATTGACTTTGTTCTTCATTCGATCGGTATGAGTGTTAACATCAGAAAGAAGATCCCTTACACAGAATCTAATTATGATTACTTCATGAAAGGAATTGATGTGTCAGCCATGTCCTTTCATAAAATGCTGGCGGTGGCAAGAAAGCTAGATGCAATAAATGAATGGGGAAGTGTGGTAGCGTTGACTTATATGGCTGCACAACGAACATATCCTTTTTATACAGATATGGCAGATATAAAAGCAATGCTTGAATCTATTGCCCGCAGTTTCGGTTATCACTACGGAGTCGAAAAGAAAGTTCGTATCAATACGGTCTCTCAATCGCCAACCAAAACAACGGCAGGCACCGGAATAAAAGGTTTTGGAGACTTCTTTGATTTTGCAAATTCAATTGCACCGCTTGGTAATGCGACTGCGGAAGATTGTGCTAATTACTGCATCACACTTTTTTCTGATCTTACTAGAATGGTAACAATGCAAAACCTGTTTCATGATGGTGGATATTCAACAACCGGTGTAAGTAATGAAGTGATGCAGAAATTGGGTGTTACAGAATGATTGCTCCCTTCTCTACGCCTAAGGCGACAATGTAAATGTTGAATAGCGAACAAAAGTACAAGTGAGCAATTTGCGTGGCGAAGCAGCAAATTGGAAACAACAGGAGCATAATAGTAGCAATATAGCTGACAACAAAAAACCGTCTCAATTAATAAGACGGTTTTTTATTATAGCTAAGATATTACCTAAGTTCCCCTTTTAGGGGACAGGGGTTAATATTCATCTTCATTGAACATAAAGTCTTCCTGGCTGGGATAATCGGGCCAGATGTCTTCGATGCTTTCATAAACTTCGCCTCCTTCGTCTTCCAATTCCTGCAGATTTTCTACCACTTCGATAGGGGCACCGCTACGGATTGAATAGTCGATGAGTTCGTCTTTGGTCGCCGGCCACGGCGCTTCTTCGAGATAGGATGCTAATTCTAAGGTCCAGAACATTTCTTGGTTTTTATGATTTTAAGGGATCGGGTTTTACTATTTACAACGCTGCCCCGGCCCCTCAAATTTTTCGCAAATGTAGCTTTAATAACGAATTTACCAAATCGGGGTTTTTACCACCGGTATAAATGGTTTCTTAAATTTCGAAGCCTCATTTGAACCGCTTATTTTTAGGGCCCAGGTTTACAGATTAATTGATTAACTAAATTCCATAAAGGCTGCATGCTCACAGGTAAAAATATTTATAAACGTTATGGCGCTCTGGAAGTTCTCAGGGGCGTGAATCTTGAAATTAATAAGGGAGAGGTGGTGGCAATCGTAGGTCCGTCAGGATGCGGTAAAAGCACTTTGCTGCATATTCTCGGGTCTCTCGATAAAGCTGATATGGGAGAAATAGTTATCAACAATACGGGTCTCAGCCTGCTTTCGGGTAATAAACTGGCTGCTTTCCGGAATAGACATATCGGTTTTGTATTCCAGTTTCACCATTTACTGCCTGAGTTTTCAGCATTGGAAAATGTCTGTATTCCGGGTTGGTTAGCCGGGAGGAATAGAAATGAAGTCAGGGAAAAAGCTGAAGGTCTATTGAAATTATTGGGTCTTATTGATCGAAATGAGAACAAACCTAACCAGCTTTCAGGTGGGGAGCAGCAAAGAGTGGCTGTAGCCCGAGCTTTAATAAATAACCCAGATATAGTATTTGCCGACGAGCCTACCGGTAATCTTGATAGTGCCAATGCACAGGAACTGCATCAATTGTTTTTTGATCTTCGAAAACAATTCGATCAGACGTTTTTGATTGTTACACATAACGAAGAACTTTCGCAACTCAGCGACAGAGTTTTGCATATGAAGGATGGAAGGATAGAATAATGTGCCAATTTGCAGATTTGCAGATGTGTCCATTAAATTCTCGGTTTCCAGGGAATTTCTTCAACTTTTATTTCATGAGCAGTAAATCTTGCTAAGACAAAAAGATAATCACTAAGACGATTGAGATATTTGATGATAAGCGATTCAACTTCCATTTCTTTTTTCTGCATTCTTACACAACAACGTTCAGCACGACGGCAAACACATCTCGCAACATGAAGTGCAGATACGGCCACATGCCCGCCGGGGAGAATGAATGATTTCATCACTGGCAACACTTCATTCATTTTATCAATTTCTTTTTCCAGTAATTCAACATCCGCTTCATGCAGGTCAGGGATTTTTAGCTTGGTTTCTTTTTCCGGATCACAGGCAAGTGCGGAACCAATAGTGAAAAGCCGGTCCTGAATTTCTGCTAAGACATTTGTTATGTTGTGCGACTTTAAATGATCAAGACATAAACCTACAAAGGAATTTAGTTCATCAACTGTACCATAACTTTCGATCCGCAGATCGGATTTATAAACTTTGGTGCCGCCTATCAACGAGGTTTTTCCTTTGTCGCCTGTCTTTGTATAGATCTTCATTGACATATAAATACCGAATGATCAGGAATAAATTTCATTAAAAGAATACGAATAAGCGGCCAATTTTGTACAAGGTTTTTACAGTTAATGTTGAGCATACATGCCCACTTTCTCATTTTTTTTATCTGATTCAATGATGCCATCACGAAGCCTTACAATACGATGAGCATGGTTGGCAATATCTTCCTCGTGTGTTACCAGCACAATTGTATTGCCACCGTCGTGTATCTTGTTAAATATTTCCATGATCTCGTAAGAGGTTTTTGTATCAAGGTTACCCGTTGGCTCATCAGCAAGGATAATAGAAGGATCGTTTACCAATGCTCTTGCTATGGCTACACGCTGGCACTGACCACCGCTTAACTCATTTGGTTTATGATGGCTGCGGTCACTAAGATTAACCAGGTCCATCACATGTTTTGCTTTTTCAGTGCGAAGTCTTTTGCCCATACCTGCATAGATCAGGGGCAATGCAACATTGTCCAATGCCGTTAATCTTGGTAATAAATTGAATTGCTGAAAAACAAAGCCGATCTCTTTGTTTCTAATTTCTGCAAGCTTATTGTCTACAGTTTGGCTGATGTCATGTCCATTTAAAATGTAAGTACCGGAAGTAGGTGTATCAAGGCAGCCAATGATATTCATCAAAGTACTTTTGCCCGAACCCGAAGGACCCATCAACGCAACATATTCATTCCGGTTAATGTCAAGAGCAATGCCTTTTAAGACTTCCAACTCCATTTTGCCCATAAAATAGCTCTTCCTGATCTTGTCGAGATGTATTACGCTGTTGTTCATAAATTCCAATATTCAAATTCCAAATTCCAGGTATGATGTTTAATTGGAATCTGGAATTTATTATTTGTTATTTTTTTATCACCTTAGGTACTTTAAAAAATTTATCGTCATGTGCCGGCGCATTTTTCAATGCTTCATCCCGACTTACTGCTCCTTTAACCTCATCATCTCTTAACACGTTTACACCGGAAGACATGTGTAGCAATGGCTCAGTTCCTTCAAGATCAAGTTCGTCTAATTTTTCTACAAAACTTATCATCCGCTGCAGATCGTTTTTTATTTCTTCTTTATCAGCAGCATTAAATTCCAGTCTCGATAAATGAGCCAGTTTATCCACTAAAGCACTGGTTACTTCCATTGGACAAATATAAAGGAATATGCGATGGACAATTGGCAATTAGCAAATGCTTAAAAAAAACTGAAGCCGTCTGTAAAAAAGCCCCATTGCCTATTGGCTATTGCCAATCGCCTATTTCACTATCTTCGCCGCCGCATGATAAAAAATAAGGAAATAGTAATGAGCGGCATCAGGCCAACGGGCTTTTTGCACCTCGGAAATTATTTCGGGGCATTGAAAAATTATGTTCGGATGCAGGAGGAATATCAGTGTTATTTCATGGTGGCTGATCTGCATTCTCTTACTACACACCCGGATACTAAGGAGCTGAAGCAAAATGTTCACCGGGTATTAGCAGAAAATATCGCCTGCGGCCTCGACCCGGATAAAGTGGCGTTTTATTGCCAAAGCCATATTTATGAAACCAGTGAATTGTACTTGTACCTGAATATGATGGCCTATGTTGGTGAACTGGAAAAGACAACAACTTTTAAGGAGAAAATAAGATTGCAACCTGATAATATAAATGCGGGTTTATTGACCTACCCTGTTTTGCAAACTGCCGATATTATTTTACACAGGGCTTCATTAGTTCCGGTTGGTAAAGACCAGGAACAGCATCTTGAAATGGCCCGCAATTTTGCCAGGCGTTTTAATCACCGCTATGGAGAGGTATTTCCAGAGCCACAGGCATTTAATTATGGATCTCAACTAGTAAAAGTGCCAAGTCTTGACGGAGCAGGGAAAATGAGCAAAAGCGAAAATCAATATGCCACGCTCTACCTTGCCGACGAGGATGATGTTATCCGAAAAAAAGTAATGAGAGCAAAAACAGATAGTGGCCCTACTGCGTCTAACTCTGCTAAACCAGATTATATTGAGAATATTTTTTTGCTGATGAAATTGGTAAGCAACGAAGAGACGATTAAGAAGTTTGATGAGGATTATAATAAGTGCACAATACGATATGGCGATATGAAAAAGCAATTAGGAGAAGATATGGTGAAATTCATTTCTCCAATAAGAGAAAAAGTAAATGCTATATTGGGAGATGAAAATTATCTGCGCCAGGTAATGGAACAAGGTGCTGAGAAGGCTCGTAAAAGTGCGAAAGCAACAATGGAACTGGTAAGGCAAGCAATAGGATTAAAATATTTTTAAAAAATCTCAAGCTCCAAAACCTAAATTCCAAAAAGAAGATTTACTTTGAACGGTCTGGAATTTGGAACCTCTTCATTATGGCAAAATCAAAAACTAAACCTAAGCATATTGCAATAGCCGGTAACATCGGCGCAGGTAAGACCACTTTAACTGAGTTACTTAGCAAACATTATAAATGGATACCTCAATTTGAGGATGTAGATCATAATCCTTACCTGTATGATTTTTATGAAGACATGCCGAGGTGGAGTTTTAATCTTCAAATTTATTTTCTGAACAGTCGCTTGTCACAATTGGTGGATATTCAAAAAGGAAGTGAAACGGTTATCCAGGACAGAACGATCTATGAAGATGCTCACATTTTTGCCCCCAACCTTCATGAAATGGGATTGATGAGTAAAAGAGATTTTGATAATTACTTTCAATTCTTTCAAACACTGAAGCAAATGGTGAAGCCGCCAGATCTCCTTATTTACCTTAAAGCATCTGTTCCAACTTTGGTGGGGCAAATTCAAAAACGGGGAAGAGAATACGAGGAAAATATCAGGCTCGATTATCTGAAGCGGCTAAATGAATTCTACAATAAATGGATCGATGCATATAAAGAAGGTCCGTTGCTGGTAGTTGATATTGACAAGAATAAGTTTCCGGAGAATGAAGAACATTTGGGTGAAATTATTCGCAGGGTGGATAGCCAGATCTATGGTCTATTTTAAATGACTGGAAAAAAATTAACAATTGCTGTTCGGTAAGAGTTGGATTATAAAATACCTTTACAAACACCTCTTATTATTACAATCATGAACAGAATATTTCTATTAGCCGTTTTATTTATCAGCTCGAGTTGTTTTGCTCAAAAAAAATCTTTGAGAGATTCTCTTTTTAGTGGAAAGCTGAAAGCAGATTCGGCATTGGTAGCAAGTAGTAAGATTGTAAAAGATTCTACTAAGAAAACAGAAACTGATCAGTTAAATACAACAGTGACGGATACTTCAGTGAAGGAGGTTAATGTTGCTGTCAAGCCCGAATTAAAATATTCAGACAATAACAGGACCTGGAAAAAATTTACTGATGAGTATACCAAGATCGTTACGGCAGAAATGGCAAACACGAAGAAGATCAAGAAAGGTGGTTATACTGTGACCTTAGAATATGAGATCGATATCGACGGCAAGGTATCAACAAAAAACATTATCTGTGATCCCAAAAGTGAAGCGCTGATCGACCTTATCAATGAAAGAATGATGGCGAATGCTCCCCAATTGGCGCCACAGGTTGTAAACGGAGTGCCACGCAAATCAAGCAAAAGACAAATACTTGTTTTTGTAAAAGAGAAAAACTAAGCGGCTCCATTTTATGGAAATTCATATAACGGGCATCTTTTTGTAAAAGCTGTTTATGAAAAGAAGGCTATTTGGTTCTATACTTCTTTTGATCCCATTTACATTCCTTAAGGCACAAGATGAGAACAAGGTTTTTGAAAAGATTGAAGTAAATGCCCATACAGATCAAAAAGCATGGGCAGAACATATCTCCAAAAAAACTCAATTACCCGATTCAGCTATAAAAGACATTCCTGCCGGAACTTATAAAGTAAATATTCAATTCATAATAGATGTTCACGGAAATATGGGGCAAATAAAAGCAATGAATGATCCGGGATTTGGATTGGCTGAAAGAGCTATCAATGCTATATCATCTTATAAAGGAGGTTGGAAGCCGGCGAACCAATGTGGAAGAAATGTAAAAGCTTACAGGAAGGAACAAGTGGTTTTTATTGTTCCTGCTCAATAGCCTGCCCAGGATTTATTTTGTTTTAGTTCAGACTCAATTTTTTTAAACCATTCTTCCTGTTTTGTTTTATTGCGGCTGTAGTCTGTTTCATCATCATATTGTTGCTGAAATTTTTCTTTTTCATCAACAATAGATTTATAAATAGCATCAAGATCTTTTTGAAATGAAGTTTTATTAAACTGGTATTCGCTAACTCCTTTATTTAGCTTTCTGGCAAAGATCTCTGCGATATCAAAATGGCCTTGTTCGTGCTTTAGTATCCAATCATTTTTGATCAAACCCCATGACTTGTTTTTTTCAAACTGGCAGTTGATCTGGTGAGTTATTTTTCCATTCGCAACATTATAGGAAAAACCAAGATGAGTCGTTGTCATTGCAGCAGTGCTTCCCATTTTAAGCGGCGCTGCTTTAAAATCATCCCATGTTAATTTCCTGTTCTCATTCCATTTTATAAAATCTTCTTCAAAATTTGTTATGAGGAACAAAGGGAAAATAAAGGCTGTGGCGAAAAATGATCGTTTCATGGCTTAATAATAACAGCAAGTTGATAAATTAATTTTAAATGGAATCTTAAAACTGAAAATGAAATACCTTTTGCCGCTGAAATGCTTAATTGCGAAAGGTGAGCGTAATCCTGAAGTCTGGCCTCCCCAATATAGGAGAGGGGACCGAAGGGTGAGCCTTAAATTAAAAACCCCGGCTTGAAAACCGGGGTTTAGGCAAGCAACAATTGAGCTTTATTGTATTTTCGGGGCAGCGGCAAGCACTTCTTCAGAAATTCCGGCTGCATACTTTTCAAAATTCTTTATAAACAACCCGCCAAGACATTTTGCTTTTTCATCATAGGCATTTGTGTCTGCCCATGTATTTCGTGGATTTAAAACTTTAGCAGGGACATTCGGGCAGCTTGCAGGCATTGCCACACCAAATACCTCGTGATTTTCATAAGTCACATTATCAAGGTTGCCTTCCAATGCTGCAGTTATCATTGCACGGGTGTGAGATAACTTCATTCTTTTGCCAACGCCATAAGTACCGCCTGTCCAGCCGGTATTGATCAACCAGACATTTACTTTATTCTCCTGCATTTTTTTCCCAAGCATCATGGCATATTTTCCGGGATGTAAAGGAAGGAACGGTGCGCCGAAACATGCACTGAAAGTTGGTTTAGGTTCAGTGATCCCGGTTTCGGTGCCCGCAACTTTGGCTGTGTAGCCGCTAATGAATTGATACATTGCCTGGCCGGGAGTAAGTTTTGATATCGGAGGTAACACTCCAAATGCATCGCAAGTCAAAAAGAAAATATTTTTTGGTAAACCACCGATCGATGGCTCCTGTGCATTGCTGATAAAATTTATAGGGTATGAAACTCTCGTATTTTCAGTAACCGAGCTATCTTCAAAATTTAGCTTATTTGTTCCAGGATAGAATTTTGTATTCTCTACTAATGCGCCGTGACGTATTGCGTGGAAGATTTCAGGCTCTTTTTCTTCCGTCAGGTGAATACATTTTGCATAACAACCTCCTTCGAAGTTGAAAATATTATCTGATGTCCATGCATGTTCGTCATCACCGATCAACATACGATTTGGATCGGCGCTTAATGTTGTTTTACCGGTTCCACTTAATCCAAAAAAGATCGCAGTGTCTCCCTTTTCTCCCATGTTTGCACTGCAATGCATGCTCAATACATTTTTTTCTTGTGGTAAAATATAATTCAGGATAGTGAAAATCCCTTTCTTTATTTCACCGGTATAGCCAGAGCCAGCGATCAATATCATTTTATGTTTAAAAGAAACAAGAGAAACATTATGTTGTCTTATTCCACATTCGTTCGGATCAAGCTTCAAGCCGGGGCATGCTATTACATGCCATTCGGGCTTAAAATTTTCAAGCTCCTCTTCAGTCGGTCTTAAAAACATATTATAAGCAAAAAGATTGCTCCAGGGCTTTTCATTTACCACACGAATATTGAGGCGATATCGGGGATCGGCACAAGCATAGCAATCTCTAACCCATAACTCCGGTAGTCTATCCAGGTAATCGATCATTTTTTTATAAATGATATGATAATAGTTTTCATCAACGGGTATATTAAATTCATTCCAGTGAACCGTGTTTTCAGTGATCTCATCTTTCACTGTAAACTTATCTTTCGGACTTCTTCCGGTAAATTCCCCGGTTTGAATCACCAGTGCACCGGTATCGTTTAAAACGCCTTCACCAAGACGAAGGGTATCAAGAACCAGGTCACCAGGAGAAGTTTGATAATGAACATTTTCGGAGAACTTTAAAACAGATTTCATGAGATTTTTGGTAGGAAACGAAATGGTCGGAACTGACATAGCCAAGCTTTTATTTTATGTGTTGACGGCAAAGGTAGGGTACAAACCGTATTCGAAACAAACAAGTGTTCGTAACACACATTATAACACAACGAAACTAAGAATAGTCCGTAGTTAAAAGTCGTTGATTAATAGTACTATTGCAAAAGCAGCGATTGAAGTTTTTATCAATTGTATTTTATCAACTTTTGGGGATAACGATCGACAGCTGACTAAATGGGTCAGCCTTATCTTTAAAAATAATTTTGCAATGAAATATCTTCCACTAAACCCGCAGATCTTTATTCAAAACAGGCAGCGATTTATGAAAGAGATGGCACCAAATTCAATTGCCATTTTCAATAGCAACGATGAACTGCCGATGAATGCCGATGCTCTTTATAAATTCAAACAAAACTCAGACCTTTTTTGGCTGACGGGTGTAATACAGGAAGACAGTATGCTGATCCTATTCCCGGATAATCCTGAAAAAAAATTTCGTGAGGTATTAGTGTTAGTTCGACCCAACGAATTGAAAGAAAAATGGGATGGCAAAAGATTGCGCAGAGAAGAAGCAACTGCAGCTTCTGGTATTGAAAACATTGTATGGCTTGACAGCGTTGAACCGTTATTGCAAAAATGGACCCATTGGAGCGATAATATTTATTTGAATACAAATGAGCATGACCGCAAAGCCAACTGGGTGCCGGTAAGAGATTATCGTTATGCCGAGGAGATGAAAAGAAAATATCCTTTGCATAATTATAAACGCAGTGCACAGATCTTAAAAAGACTTCGTGCAATTAAAACGCCCTTAGAAATCGAAGTTTTACAAAAAGCAATCGATATTACCGATAATACTTTCCGTCGCTTACTTCAATTTATCAAACCCGGTATTTGGGAATATGAGATCGAAGCCGAAATATTCCATTCTTTCTTAATGCAAAGAGCTACAGGTGCTGCTTATGGAAGCATCATCGCCAGCGGTGACCGGGCAAGAACTCTTCATTATATAGCAAACAACCAGGAATGTAAAAGTGGCGAAATGATCTTAATGGATTTTGGCGCTGAGTATGGTGGCTACAATGCCGATCTTACCAGAACAATTCCTGTGAATGGAAAATTTACAGCAAGACAGAAAAAGATATATAACACTTGCCTTGATCTGCATAATCGTTGTAAAGAAATGTTGAAACCCGGCATTTCTATTTTGGAGTATCACGAAAAAGCAGGTGATGTGGCTACAGAATTATTTTTAAAATCTGGTTTATTGAAAAAATCGGATGTAAAAAATGAGGATCCGGATAACAGGGCTTATCGAAAATATCTTTATCATGGAATTTCACATCATCTTGGTATTGATGTACACGATTTAGGCACAATGACAGAGCCAATAAAACCCGGAATGGTTTTTACAGTAGAGCCCGGTATTTATATCGAACAGGAAGGAATGGGAATTCGTATTGAAAACAACGTTTGGATCACACGTAACGGTAATAAAGACCTGATGAAAAATATTCCAATAACTGTAGAAGAAATAGAATCATTGATGAAGAAATAGATGAACATGAAGCAAATTCCCAACCTCTTTACTTTACTCAATCTTTTTTTAGGCGCGACGGCTATCATCTTGATTTTACAAACAGGACAAACCATTGCTTTTATAAATCCAGAGGGCTATACCATGGTTGACCTGCCCGAAAAAATTACATGGGGAGCAATTCTTATTTTTTGTGCCGCGATTGTTGATTTCCTTGATGGTTTCCTTGCCCGCTTGCTTAAAGCAACCTCACCAATGGGTAAGCAACTCGATTCGCTTTCGGATGTTGTAAGTTTTGGAGTAGCTCCGGCGTTGATCATTTATCAACTATTAAGGATCAGCTATGCACAGGAAGAAAATGGACTGGATGTTTCTATTGCATTTCTCTTACCGGCGTTAATCATTGCATGCGCAGCCGCATGGCGATTGGCGAAGTTTAATTTGGATGAATCGCAACAATATTCTTTTAAGGGATTACCTACTCCGGCAGCAGGGCTTTTTGTTGCCTCATTACCGCTTATTCTAACGTTTCCTCCAGATATGCTCAATATCACTGATTTTATACTAAACAAATGGATACTTTATGCAATAATTGTTCTTCTGTCTTATTTGATGGTAAGTAATTTACCATTAATGAGTTTTAAGTTTAAAGATTTTAGCCTGAAAAATAATTTACCTAAATATTTAATGGTTATAATTGGAATTGTAGCTGCCATTTTTTTACAATGGATCGCTGTTCCAATATTACTGGTGACCTATGTTATTGTATCTTTGCTCTTTAAAAATAAATTCGCATGACGTATACAGTTCAGATAAAAGTGATGCCCTTAAAAGAATTGCTTGATCCGCAAGGCAAAGCTGTGATGGGTGGGCTTCAAAATCTTGGCCTTAATGGCGTGGAAGATGTGAGAGTTGGAAAGAATATTACGCTTCAGTTAAATGCTGCTTCACCAGAGCAAGCTAAACAGCTTGCTGAAGAAGCAAGTAAGAAGTTATTGGCAAATCCTGTGATGGAATATTTTGAAGTAGAATGTGAAACCCCCAACTCCGCCTGAGTGCGGAGAGTTAAAGAATATTCATTTCATTTATTATCTCCCCAATTTGAGCAATACACAAAAAGGAGAGGAGCATAACAAACTAAGTTCCCCCTTTAGGGGGACAGGGGGTATACTCTACATCGTTCCTACTCCGATCGGAAATTTAAAAGATATTACTCTCAGGGCATTGGATGTTTTGAAAGAAGTGGATCTCATTCTTGCAGAAGATACACGAACCACTTCTCATTTATTAAATCATTACCAGGTCACAAAACCAATTTCTCCTTATCACCAGCACAATGAACATAAAGTGTTGCAGCACTTAATTGATCAATTAGCTGCGCGGAAGAAAATGGCATTGGTAACTGATGCAGGTACACCGGGCATTTCTGATCCAGCTTTTTTATTAATAAGAGAATGTATAAAAAATGATATCAGGATAGAATGTTTGCCCGGAGCCACGGCTTTCGTCCCGGCATTGGTTAATAGCGGCATTCCAACAAACCGATTTGTATTTGAAGGATTTCTTCCATTGAAAAAAGGAAGGCAAACGCTCTTAAAATCCCTGGCGGAAGAAGAAAGAACCATGATCTTTTATGAATCACCGATGCGACTTGTAAAAACATTGGAAGAGTTCGTTCAGTTCTTTGGAGAAGAAAGACAATGCGCCGTTAGTCGTGAGCTTACTAAAATGTTCGAAGAGAATAAAAGGGGTACCTTAAAAGAGGTTAGTGATCATTTTAAACAGAAAACGGTAAAGGGTGAAATCGTAATTATAATAGCGGGAAAAGAATAATATTCACAATTCTTTATATTATTTTCTTTTTCTTACACGTCTTCAGTAAAATATACCACCCAATAATTTTGCTTTGAGATAACGGGTATTTATCGAAATTTGCAACCTCAATAGAATATGCATGAAAAATAAAGTATTACTTCTTTGCACTGGTAGTTTGTGTTTTATATCGGCTTTTTCGCAGGCTGATCGTTGGCAGCAACGTGTTAAATACACGATGAATATTGACATGAATGTGCAAACAAACCAGTTCAGAGGAAGTCAGAAACTGGAATATTCAAATAATTCTCCTGATACACTTACCCGTGTTTTTTATCATTTATATTTTAATGCATTCCAGCCAAACAGTATGATGGATACAAGAAGTCGTATCCTGGGTCAAACATTTTTTGGAAACAGGCAGGATTGGGACCCGAGAGTAAAAGACAGGATATTGAATTTAAAACCAGATGAGATCGGTTATCATAAGATCATTTCTTTAAAAATGAATGGCCGTCCGCAGCAGTTTGTAATGCAGGAAACGATCCTTGAAGTAAAGCTTGATAAGCCAATCCTTCCAAGATCAAAAGTTGTTTTTGAAATGGAGTTTGAATCACAAGTTCCTTTGCAGGTAAGAAGAAGCGGAAGAGATAATCCGGGCACCAGGGTACGTTATTCTATGAGCCAATGGTATCCGAAGATATGCGAGTATGATTATGAAGGCTGGCATCCTACGCCGTATGTGGCAAGAGAATTTTATGGAGTATGGGGTGATTTTGATGTAACAATTAATATTGACAAATCATACTTACTTGGGGGAACAGGCTATTTGCAAAACGCAGATCAGATCGGGTTTGGGTATGAAAAAGAAGGAGTAAAAGTCCCAAGCCCGAAAACCGATAAACTATCATGGCGTTTCATTGCACCCAATGTTCATGATTTTATGTGGGCAGCTGACCCGGAATTTATACATAAGACAAGAAAGATAAGGGACAGCCTTGTTTTTCATTTACTATATAAAACAGGAGGTAGAAGTGGTGTAAAAGAATGGGAAGATATTTTGGACAATGCTGAAAAAGCGTTGCCTTTTATTGAGAAAAATTTTGGCGCATATCCATATAAGCAATTTTCATTTATTGATGGAGGTGATGGTGGCATGGAATACCCGATGGCCACTTTACTTGCAGGTCCTGGTGCATGGCTTCATGAATGGTTGCATAATTGGTATTATGGTATGCTTGGCACTAATGAATCTAAATATGCATGGATGGATGAAGGCTTTACTGAATTTGCAACTGACAGAACCCAGGCATTTCTTAGGAATGATACCGGCTTTGCACACTCGGGAAATTATAATGGCTATTATTCATTGGTAAGGAGTGGAAGAGAAGAGCCATTGACTACACACGCTGATCATTTCAATACAAACCTTGCGTACGGCAATGCAGTTTATTCCAAGGGTTGCGTTTTCCTTTCTCAACTAGGATATATAGCTGGGGAAGAAAATTTGAAAAAGATCATGCTGGAATATTACCGTTTATGGAGATTCAAGCATCCCAATGCCAATGATTTTATAAGAGTGGCCGAGAAAGTCAGCGATATGAAGCTGGATTGGTATCGTGACTATTGGATCAGTTCGACAAAAACAATTGATTACAGCATTGATAGCTTATGGGAAGAGGGTAGTAAAACCAAAGTAAGAATTCGGCGGGTAGGAGATATTCCAATGCCAATAGATTTCCAACTTACCTTTAAAGATGGGAGCAAAGAACTTCATTACATTCCAATGTACCTGATGTTCGGAGAAAAGCCGGCGGAAGCCGCTTCCATTTCGCGGAAAGTATATGAGCCATGGAAGTGGACCCATACTACTTATATTATAGAGTCATCGCATAAGCTGAGCGATATTTCTATTGGTGAGATCGATCCTTCACAAAGATTGGCTGATATTCAAAGAAGAGATAACAAGATTAACTTAAGCGGAATAAAGTAGACATTAAAAAACCCGGAATTTGATCCGGGTTTTTTTAAAGACAACTTTGTCTCCAGAAAGGTTTATGATTAATGATTCGTATAATATAGGGACCTGTTATTCAGACCTAAAATTAGAAACCTCCTTCATTACGGCCAATACCACATTCGTGGTATTTTTTAGGTTGAAAGGATAGAAAAAGAAGTCCTTTAACGACCGAAGTATTTATTTACAGCTTCTACGCGGTTGGTTACATGCAGCTTTTCGTAAATGTGATAGACATGTTTTCTTACCGTTTCGGAGCTGATAAATAAAACGTTAGCTATTTCTTTATACATTAATCCGCGGGAAAGCTCTTCCAAAATCTGTTTTTCCCTGTGAGACAATTGATCAATAGCTGGTGAATGGGTGGCAACCGGCTTCTCCCGAAAAGCAACAACAACCTTTCTTGCGATCTGGCTGCTCATTGGGGCGCCGCCTTCGTGCAGTTCCTTTATTGACTCCAGTAACTTTTGTGGTTCGGTCTTTTTAAGAATGTATCCGCTGGCCCCCGCACTTAATGCTTCAAATATTTTTTCATCATCTTCATAAACTGTACACATCATATAATTTGTAGCAGGAGTTATTGGTTTTAATTCTCTTACGCAATCAATACCACTTTCAGTTTCGCCCAGATTTATATCCATCAGCACAACATCCGGCTTCAATAAAGGAATTCTTGTTAGCGCTTCAGACACATTGCTCATGGTACCAATGCATTTATAACCATCGGCTGACGAAACGATCTCTTCAAGGGCTTGTCTCAATTCACTTACGTCATCAACAATGCAAACGCTGATTTCTTTCATTTTTCAAAGGTAGCCTCCGGCTCTAAATCAGCAATACCACTTTCCGGTATATTTTATCACCTAGCGGGGCACATAGAGTAAGTACTTCGACTTAAAATATTCTTCATTAAATAGATCGGATATCTCCATCACCCGTGGCCGGGTACCGCTATCATGTATTTCATTCGTTAAATCGCCGCCTTTCAGGCAAATAAGTCCGGAAGACAGCAATTCGTAGTTCTTAGTTCGGAGTTCAGAGTTCGTTTTCGCCTCCTGGCTCTGGACTCCCGCCTCCCGACTTCTTTTTAACAGCGGCTTGCTCCATCTCCAAAGCTCTTTTAAAGGGGCAACAGCACGGGAAACCACGAAATCGAATTTTTTGTTTTTGATTTCTTCTACTCTTATATGTTGAGTTGTCACGTTCTTTAATTCCAATGCTTCTGCAACTGCGTCAACCACTTTTATTTTTTTTGCAATGCTATCTGCAAGAAGAAATTTCACTTCAGGAAAAAAAATTGCTAATGGAATTCCCGGGAAGCCGCCACCTGTTCCGATATCGAGTATTTCCATTCCCGGCTCAAATTGAAAAGCGGCTGCAATAGCCAGCGAGTGCAACACATGTTTTTCATACAAACCATCGATATCTTTTCTTGAGATCACATTGATCTTACTGTTCCATTCTTTATATAGGGGATCCAATGCAGCGAATTGCTTCAGCTGTTCCGGCGTAAAATCAGAAAAGTATTTTAAAATGATTTCCATTTTCTAATGTCCTTTGACTGTATTCTGTTTATTGGCAACTGCTGACGGAAGATCAATTCCAGCTTCGTTGTGGCTTTTGCCAGAGTGATCTTGCAAATATGATGTAATAAAAGAACATCCAGATATCAAGCAACAGGAACATTGGCCAAAGATCTTTTTCATTCAATTTTTTCATGGCAAAAAAATAGATCAAGGCCTGGACGATAAATCTTGATCCAAAGACAATTAATGAAAGCTGCCAATCGTACAATAAAATAGAAGCGGCAAATAATGGATAAAAAAAGAATTGAGAAAAAGTATATAAACCCAGCAGAAATTTATGAAGAGGCTTATAATATTTGGCAGTTGTATAATGCCTGTATTTTTGTTTTACCCAACTCTTCCACGTTTTTCTTGGGATCGATAAAGTTGCAGCTTCTTTATCGATCACTACAGCAACATTTTTTCTATTGGCTGATTTATTTACAAACAGGTCGTCATCACCCCCGGGAATATGATTGATGGATGAAAATCCTTTTTGCCTGAAGAATAATCCTTTTTTATAAGAAAGATTGCGCCCAACGCCCATATAAGGAATACCTGCCAATGCGAATGATAAGTATTGAATAGCAGAATGAAAAGTTTCAAACCTGATAAGCTTATTAAGAAGACCAGGCCGCTTATGATAAGCACCATATCCCAACACGATCTCAACACCATCATGGTAAGCTTCCTGCATCTTTTGTATCCAATGTTCACTTGCCGGTACACAATCAGCATCCGTTAAAAGCATCACTTCATGATTTGCTTCCTTAATTCCTATGCTTAATGGGTATTTTTTTCCATTGATCAGCTTCGCTTCCTGCGTTAATTCCACCACATGCAGTTTGTCTTTAAATGTTTTTTTAAGCTCCTGCAAAATGTATTTGGAATCATCAACAGAATTGTCGTTCACAGCAATGATCTCATAGGTAGATGAATATTCCTGCACTAATAATCCCGGAAGATGGCGGGCCAGGTTTTCATCTTCGTCTCTTGCGCAAACAATGACCGATACCGGGTGCTGTTGGCTTCGGGTTTTCTTTTTTGATTTATAAAAAGCCACCCTGCTGAAAAACCAGAGGTAATAAAATAACTGGATGAAAGTAACAGCAGCAAAAGCATAAAAGATCATTTGCCACCAATTGATTTGTTGTAAAAATGTAAGATCCATAGTTGCTTGCGGCTGCGAAAATAGGGTAGAACAACGTTACGCTTTTTAAATTGATTTCACAGGTGTTGAAAAGAAAAGGTTCTGATTGCCATAAATTTTATATTGCATCCGTTTATGGCTACTTTAAAATTTGAATTAGAACATACTGAGCTGCATTCCAAAGCAAGAGCCGGGACAATGACCACGGATCATGGTGAGATATCAACACCGATCTTTATGCCGGTTGGTACTGCCGGCAGTGTAAAAGCGATTACTCAGCACCAGCTTGCTAATGATGTGAAGGCACAGATCATTCTGGGAAATACCTATCATTTGTATTTACGGCCGGGATTGGAAACAATCGAAAAGGCAGGTGGTATACATAAGTTCCTTAATTGGAAAAAGCCAATACTGACTGACAGCGGTGGTTACCAGGTTTTTTCTTTAGCCGGCACAAGAAAAATAAAAGAAGAGGGAGTTACCTTTCAAAGCCATATTGATGGAAGCCGGCATTTATTTTCCCCGGAGAAAGTGATGGATATCCAACGGAGCATCGGGGCCGATATCATCATGGCTTTTGATGAATGCCCTCCCGGAGGCAGCGATTTTAAGTATGCAAAAAAAAGCATGGAGCTGACACATCGCTGGCTCGACAGATGTTTTAATCATTTTATCACTACTGGTGAAAAGTATGGTTACACGCAAAACCTGTTTCCAATTGTGCAGGGCGGCACACACAAAGAACTTCGAAAAGAATCATGTGAATACATTGTTTCAAAAAATGCTACGGGCAACGCGATCGGTGGATTAAGTGTAGGAGAACCCGAGCTGACAATGTATGAGATCTGTGATTTTTGTTGTGATCATTTGCCAGAAGACAAGCCACGCTATTTGATGGGTGTAGGCACACCATGGAATATCTTGGAATGCATCAGCATGGGAGTTGATATGTTTGACTGTGTGATGCCAACCAGGAATGGACGCAATGCAATGTTATTTACCACAAATGGAATTATTAACATAGATAACAAAAAATGGGAACATGATTTTTCCCCTATTGATGCCGGATTTGACTGTGAAGTGAGTAATTATTACAGCAAATCTTACCTGAGACATTTATTGCGATCAAAAGAAATTCTCGGGCTCACTATTGCAAGTATTCACAATCTTGCTTTCTATATCTGGTTGGTAGCTGAAGCAAGAAAAAAAATAAAAGAAAACGATTTTTTGTCCTGGAAAAAAAACATGGTTGAAAAATTGAAGCAAAAGCTTTGATAAAAAAGAGACGTATATCATTTTCCCTGGCTTATTGGCTTGTGTTTATCGTCGTCTTAATATTAATTTGCTATGCTGATGGTAAACAAAGACTATCCAGCTACAATTTTACCAATGCAGTTGTTGTTGATAAGCTTATTCTTCGATCGCCATGGGGGAGTTCTCGTTATGGAGGAGCCCGTCGCGACCTGGAATTTGCCCAATGGCAATACATAATAAATACGGATACATTTTTATTTGTTGACAAACAGAAGTTCACCTATAATAAACCCATCGGTACAAAAAGAGAAATTATTTACCTGAAATATAAAAACGATGAGGCATTGGTTTATTCTTTTCTATTCTGGATCAATACACCATTGATACTTATCCTTACTATGATCGCTTTTTTCATTTTTTCAATATGCCAGTTTGCAAGACATTGGAATGATAGATCGTGGTTCAGTAAACGGAGATAGGCGCTGTAATTTAAAGGCAACTTTTATATAAAAATGGCGAACAGGCAGAATTCCCCGACTATTTATTCACAAAATCTTTCATCTATATTTATTTCCTTTGCAAGCGGCATGAAGAAACTCGACTGGTACATACTGAAGAAGATCCTTGTTACTTTTTTCTTTTGCATGATACTTTTTACCCTGATCGCTATAGCGGTAGATAGTAGTGAGCATACGGAGAATTTTGTAAAATCGGGACTCAGCACAAGACAAATATTTGCTCAATATTATATTGGATTTATACCTTACATATGGGGCTTACTTTTTCCATTGTTTGCATTTATCGCGGTTATTTATACCACCAGCCGTTTGGCAATGCGTTCTGAGATCATCGCAATTTTGGCCGGGGGCACCAGTTATATTCGTTTTTTAAGACCTTATTTTTTCGGAGGGGTCATACTTGCATCAATATTATATATCGCCAGCAGGGAATTTATTCCAAAAGGAAATGAGATCAGGAGCAGCTTTCATGTAAAATATTTCGACAGGCAGGATCTTGGCCAGGTCGGGTATAAGGATACCTATTATCGTCGGTCAGATTCTAATTCTTATATCGGCATCAAATATTACGATTCCATTATGAAAACCGCCGGCGGTTTTTTTCTTCATCGCACCCAGGGAAACAGGGTGATCTATAACCTGCGTGCAGAGACCATGAAGTGGGACACTGCAAAAAAAAATTGGCAATTATCAAATGCGGTTGAAAGAAAGTTAGAACCTAAGGGCGAGATCGTAACTACCTATCCTACTTATAATATCGATCTTCATCTGAAACCAGGCGATCTCAAATATGATTATTATTTGAAAGATAAGTTAACAACCGCTCAATTAGTAAATATCATTCACATGGAAGAGCAACGCGGCACTGAAGGCCTGAATACGTTGAAAGTAGAAAGATACCGCCGAAGCGCTACTCCGCTTTCCGTATTCCTGCTCGTTATTATCGGTGCAATTATTGCCAGTCGAAAAACAAGAGGTGGGAGCGGTTTGCATATCGCTATCGGTCTTATCATCGCTGCCATTTTTATTCTTGCAGATAAATTCTCATCGACTTTTTCAGTTAAAGGAGATTTTCATCCGTTGCTTGCAGCATGGGTCCCCAATCTTTTTTTTACTATCGTCTGTTGGTGGTTATTTCGCAGGGCACCAAAGTAAATATGCAATTCAACTTTCAGCCAATTATTTTCTTTTACAAAGACCTGATTATTTACCTTTGTTATTCTTACTCAGAATAAAAAAATCCACAGCATCATGGGAGTTATTAAAGATAAGTTCAAACTAAAAGCAGACGAAGCAAGTGCCGAGATCAGGGATCTGTTAAAGCAACACGGAAATAAGGTGATTGGTGAAGTTACACTCAGCCAGATATACCAGGGCATGCGTGGTATTACCGGTTTGGTAACAGAAACTTCTTTGCTCGATTCACAGGAAGGTATCCGCTTTCGGAGTTATTCAATTCCGGAGTTGAGAGAAAAATTACCGAAGGCTCCCGACGGGTCTGAACCATTACCCGAAGGACTTTTTTATCTCATGCTTCTTGCGGAATTACCAAATGAGGACGATGTTCACCATATCACCAATGTATGGCAACGGCGCAGCCATGTTCCAAGCCATGTGTTTGATGTGATCGATTCCTTTCCATCATATGCACACCCGATGACGATGTTTGTAGCTGGTGTGATGGCTTTACAGACAGAAGGCCATTTTGTAAAGGAGTATGCAAAAGGCATAAACAAAAAAGATTATTGGAACCCGACTTATGATGATACAATGGATCTTATCGCCAGGTTACCGCGTATTGCAGCTTATGTGTATCGTCGCAAGTATAAAAACAATGAACATATTCAGCCAAATGGATTGCTTGATTGGGCGGGGAATTTTGCTCACATGCTCGGTTATGAAGATGAAGGTTTTAAAGAGCTAATGCGTCTTTACATGACCATTCATGCGGATCATGAAGGAGGAAATGTGTCCGCACATACAACACATCTTGTTGGTTCAGCATTAAGCGATCCATATTTAAGTTATGCTGCAGGAATGAATGGACTTGCTGGCCCGTTGCATGGTCTTGCCAACCAGGAAGTGATAAAATGGATCTTCGAAATGCGTGAAGCATTGGATACTGAGATGCCGACCAAAGAACAGATCGCCGAATATGTAAAGAAGACATTGAGTGAAGGGAAAGTTGTTCCGGGTTATGGACATGCCGTGCTGAGAAAAACTGACCCACGTTTTACGGCGCAAATGGAGTTTGGAAAAAAACATATGCCGGATGATCCGCTGGTGCAAACTGTTTGGAATATTTATGATACGGTACCGCCCATTTTGCAATCAATGGGAAAAGTTAAAAACCCATGGCCGAATGTAGATGCACATAGCGGTGCATTGCTGGTGCACTATGGGTTGGTAGAATATGAATATTACACGGTGCTGTTTGCAGTAAGCCGTGCATTAGGTGTGCTATCTGCACTTTGCTGGTCAAGAGCTTTAGGTTTTCCATTGGAAAGACCAAAATCAGTCACAACCGAATTGGTAAAACTCTGGCTTGAGGGAAAAGATAATATTTGGGGTGAGTGAGAGAATAGCCATGAGCTTGAGCTGCGAGCTATGAGATTAAAATATTGAAGTCCCGTTTTTTGCGGGGCTTTTTATTTTATGTATTAAGCTATATCGCTACTATTAAACTTTTCTTGCGTCGAATCTTGTACTGCATTAATTCTATTCAAAAAAACTAAATGAATCTTTGATCTAAGTCACTCCGCCTCAGGCGGAGGATAGGGGGTTTTACAACTTCGTCACCTCAATGATCTTATCATCATTACCTCCATTGCTTGTACACAAATACACATTTCCCGATGGAGAAATACAAATATCTCTTAACCTTCCGTAAACATTCTTGAAGAAAATTGTCGTGTTCACAACCGAATTTCCATCACTACTTAATTCTAATTGCCGAAGACTTGCATCTTTCAGTGTAGTCATCAATATGGAGTTTTTCCAGGCAGGTATCTTATCACTATTATAATAATCGATGCCGCAAACAGCAATTGTATTTCCACCCGAAGACCAGATCGGTTCTTTTATATTATTGGTGGTACAATAAGAAGTTTCGCTTCCATCACAGGGTCCATTTACAGTTGGCCATCCATAGTTTCTTCCTTTTTCAATTATGTTCACTTCATCTTCTATACTAGGTCCATGTTCTGATTCGTAAAGTTTATTATTTATAAAAACCAATCCCTGCGGATTTCTGTGACCATAACTCCAGAGAGGGTTACCTGCAATAGGATTGTCCGTCGGTATAGTTCCATCTGCATTTAAACGCAATACTTTTCCGCTTCTTGAATTCACATCCTGTGCTGATGATGCGTTCGAAGCATCGCCAGTTGTAAAATATATTTTTACTCCCGTATTTTCATTTACAACTCTTATCCTGGATCCGTTATGAATGCTTGAAGCAGAAATATTTTCAAGAAGAGTTGTTGGGTTTGTTATTGAATTGTTGGCAAAAGTGTAACGAACAAGTTTTTCACGATATCCGCTGCTGCCCGTGTAATTATATACTACATATAAATAACCGTTGCTTAAAAAATCGGGATGAAGCGCCAGGCCAAGTAAACCACCTTCACCCGATGATACGACTTCATTAACTGTTGTGCTGAAAACAATAGTTCCTGTTGCCGGATTCATCTTTGAAATCTTTCCCTCCCTTTCCGTAAACCAAATATGATCATCGGGTCCCCATAGTATTTCCCAAACATGCTGAAGGCCTTGTTTAATAACCCTGCTACTTTCAGCCGTTGCTGCATCTCCGTTTGACTTTTTCTTATTACAACATGTAATGAATGAAACAGCAAGAATGATGATGAACTGGAAAATACTTCTGTTGCCCATAAAATATTTTACCCAAAATACCGCAAATCTTCAGCCGCTTTTATAATTCTTGATAAAATGAATTCTTTGCTTTATGAAATTCGTAATTCGTTGTAATTTATTTCCATGGGCAAGGTATTACATAGCTTGGTTTGTTTCTTCCTCTTACAATTAAGGAGAGTTCCCAGGTCTTTGGTTTTTCAGTTGCCTGGTTCAGCTTAGATATAGTGACGTCATAACTAAGACCGAACTGGTAATCTTTGTAGGCGATCCCGATATACGGAATGATCGCATTTTTTGACCAATACCAAAGGCCTGCATTCAGCAGGAAGTCCTCATTGCTCGGAAGATAATAGCCAAGAGCACCACCAACTGAAAAATAGTTTGCGGTTTCCTGCGATTGATAAATAGCGTTAGTACTCAACACGACACTCTCGGATAAAAATGTTTCAAAATTTGCATGTATTACTTTTCGCATCGGCAAATATTGATTTTCATCTTTCAAAAAAGTTTGTTTAGGCTTATTCACATGAAACGCGGAGACACCGATATCGAAATTGCTGTTGGCGGAAGTAATACTATATAACAAACCTGTGCTTACTGAAAAATATGGTTTCATTGATGATAAGCTGCTTTCACCTGTTGGAAGGTTAGTATTGAAACCATACCCGGTAAATTGTTCTTCGAAATCAATACCACCAAAATCTATACGCCGATGACCATATATAGTACCAAACCCGGCGCCCAGTCTGTGCTTTGTCTCTCCATTTGACAGCTTCACCCGGTATGACATGTTTAATGAGGCGTAACTACTTTTTACGACACCACCCATTGCTTTGTCATACATAAGCATTCCACCCAGCCCAAAAATGTTCCCTTCTTCGACGCCAGGAAATTTTTTCTGAAACATTTTAGCATCGTACGAGAGGGTGCCTGTGGCATAAGGGCTTGCCGGGCTGATCCATTGATCCCTGAAATTGGCAATAGCCCTCCAGTCTGCATTTATGTTTGCAGTCAAAGAAGGATTTATGTTTAACGGCGAGGAAAAGAATTGAGAAAAACTTGGATCCTGCGCCTTTGACTGAATGGCGATCAGCACAAAAACATAAATAAAAATTTTAAACCTTTTCATAATAAAAAGTTTTACCTGATTAAAACTGAGTTACCTGCTTTCTTAATATATTTTCCATCAACACCAATTGCTTCCACTGTCCAGGTATATACATCCATGACTGCTGGTTTTCCCTGGAAGATTCCATCCCATCCTTGCCCGATCACATTCGTTTCAAATACCAATTGCCCCCAGCGGTTAAATATTCTGAAATATTTCAATTCCCGGATGTTGACTGTCAATGGGAATAATTTATCGTTATGTCCATCCCGATTCGGTGTCCATGCTTTTGGCACAAAGAGATCTGATCTTACGACGCTATCTCGTGGGATTATTTTTACAAGTATTGTATCTACAGTAATACATCCATTATCCCTGGTGATATTAATGAGATATTCTGTTTGCCTGTCATAATTGAATACAGGATCTTTTATAAATGGTGAGCTTAATCCCACAGGCGGTATCCATGCATAGCTTAAGCCGATATTCCTGGCGCCTAGTTGTAATGGTACATTGGGACCTGTTGTTACTGTCGGGTATCGGATGCCGGCGATGAGTTTATGAATTAAAACTGTAACAGCAACTGGTTTTGTTGAAGTACAGCTATTACCTCCCTGTGCTTTTATATAATAAGTACCGGACACAGCAATGGCATTAGGATTAGTTAATGGAATTGTTGCCAGTGAATCTCTCCAATAGGTATATACTAATCCTGGATCACTTCCCGCAGTGATCGATGCAGCAGTTAAGTTGATAGTAAGTGGTTCGCATACAGGTGGTGGCTGGTTAATTACTAATGCAGGTATTGGTTTTACAAGCAATATCAACGTTGCGATCGAGTCACAACCTGCGGAATTGGTCAGGGTAACAGAATAGGTTCCTGAAGCCGTATAATTATTTCCATTCCATATATACGGAGCCTGGTTAGCACAAATGGAATCTCTTGTCGTTGATGTAGTAGTATTATTAACTCTTAAAATTAATGTTGCTATAGAATCACAGCCTGCTGCATTTTGCAAAGTGATGGTATATGTACCAGCTCCGGTATAATTATTTCCATTCCATGCATATGGTAATTGATTATTGCATGTTGTTATGGTTGTTGTACTACTACTTATTGCGCTTACCGTAATAGTTATGGTTGTAGGTACAGCACATTGACCACCTGTTGGTGTAAATGTATATATCGTGGTTGACGTATTATTAATTGCAGGCGACCATGTCCCTGTAATTCCTTCCTTAGAAGAGGCAGGCAGCGTAATGATAGAACCGCTACATACAGGACCTATCGGATCAAAGGTTGGTATTATCTGTGAAGAAACTGTTACCTGTGATGTTGCTGTTCCATTACAAGGAGCTGTGCCAAAACTATAAGTGACAGTATAAGTTCCCGCTGTGGAAGCTGCAAGATCGATCACACCAGTTGTTGCATCGATAGTAAGTCCTGCAGGTGTTGCACTGAATGTTCCACCTGTTGCACCTGTTGTTGTAAGTGTTGTTGTACCTGTTGCACAGAAAGTTCCTCCGCTCACTGTTGCTGTTGGTGATGAGTTCACAGTTACCTGTGAGGTGGCTGTTCCATTACAAGGAGCTGTTCCAAAACTATAAGTAACAGTATAAGTTCCCGCTGTGGAAGCTGCAAGATCGATCACACCGGTTGTTGCATCGATGTTGAGTCCGGCAGGTGAACTTGAGAAGGTTCCACCTGTTGCTCCTGTTGTT
>DASUTO010000505.1:0-8472 GCA_036374555.1 Chitinophagaceae bacterium | reverse complement strand
TCAGATCCGGCGTAAATTGTATCCTGGAAAAATTAACATCGATGATCTTTGCAAGCAATTTTGCGCTTAAGGTTTTTGCAACACCGGGTACGCCTTCTATCAAAATATGACCATCAGATAACAGGCCCGCGATCATCAGGTCAACCATTTTATGTTGTCCAACAATCACTTTTCCTATTGTATCCCTAATTGCATTAACGGCTTCATTCAACTTTGTAAGATCCGTTCTTTGCTGAAAAACTGTTTCTTCCATGATTTATTTTTTAAAATACTCTTGTAAAAGATTGTGTAATTCCAATAACCGCATATCACTTATATTATCTGAACGGTCTGTATCATCCATCAGTTGTAAAAGATGTTTCACTCTCGCTTCCGGCACACCGCTTTTTCTTGATAAAGATTCTGAAAAATCATTATTCAGGCTTTGTGTGTTCAGGTAATAACTATTCCTGACGTGGTCAAGGAAATAAGTGAACATCTTCAAGGCAATATTCCTGTTATCTTTTTTTTGAAGGTAAAGGCGGCCGATAGTTTCTGTGTAGGAGACGGTGGTATTTGTATTAGGAATTCTTTCCGGCACAAGGCGTTGTCTTCTCTTTCCGGCAAATGCAATGAAGATCAGCAAAGCAGCAAGCGTCAGCAGGAAAGCATAATATAACGAAGGATGTTTTTTAAAGAAATTGACGATAGAAAACCCTTCGTCGGAACTTCTTCTCAACCTGTAATAATTATCCCAATAAACAGAACTGGTCTCAGGTTTGAAATAAGAAAAAGTTTTCTCAAGATATTCTTTATTGTTCCCCGTAAGTAAAAAATAATTACTAAAAGCAGCGGGGGCTATGTGCAGGATAAATTTTCCCTGCCCGTGATCAATGGCGATAAAATTAGGATGATGCTCTTCATTGTATCCTAATTCCTGGGTAGCAGCAGTATCGTAAGAAGTCACCGTGTTATTAAAAGGAACGAAATAGAAGCCATACTTCTGCTTACCAGGCGCAGGTTCCTGCGCCAATGAGATCCAGGTATCTTTTTTTTCCATTTCATATTCACTCCGGGCAAAAAAAGTAGAAAAGTCAAAAGAGATCCTGGCACCCAGGGTATCAATCAGCTTTTCGTCAATATACTCTGCACTTATAAAAAGAGTATTGCCATTGCCCACATAATTCATCATACTTTCCAGGTCATCCCTGCTCATGAAAACTGCTTTCGCAACAATTATATAAAGTGATTTATCATAGTTGATCTCATAGCGCAACCTGGAAAAAGATTTATCGATAACATCTGTAACTCCGTAATTGAAAAGTGAATTGATATAATGATAAGCGACATATCCTCCCATTGGCTCTTTATCCTTGTATCCATATTTCGGATCCAATCTTGGGATCCTAACGCCGCGGTTTGATTTAATGCAACCACTGAAAAATATAAGGCATATTAAACCCGCAAGAATAAATTTATATGTTAACCTTTTTTTCAATTATTTTAAATGATTTTTATTAAACTGTGTGAACCCGTTCTGTATCTGCTCAAATAATCTTTCATCAACCGGGTATTCACCGTACCATACATACTCATATTGCAGCGTAAGCGACGCAAACTCATTTGCGAACCTATGTTTCCTTATTTCAGTCACATATTCATAATTGGTCTTATTGGAATTTATCTCGATGAATTTCTTTTCTGATAAGCGTTTTAATGACTGCAGGTACAGATAGCGAACTGCGAGACGATAGTTACCGTTCTTTATTGCGTTGCGAAGAAGTGAATCGGGATCATTGGTATTGTGATCTTCAGCAACGGCTATGTCAGTTGCTATATTTTTCCGGTTGCGGGACAAAAAAGAAGAGTTGCTTAAAAACAACCTGTAAACAAGATAACCGAACAAACCTATTGCAATGACCCAAAAGATGACACCAAATATTGAATTAAAAAAATCAGAGCCACTAAGGTTTACACTGCGACGTGGCTTTTGAACTTTAAATTGGGTAGCTCTCAAAAGGCTATCCATATACCTTTTGTAATAAAAGCCTTTATCAGAATTAATGGCCTGTACGCTATCATATACGATAAAGCGGGTTTCTCTTTTTAATGTATCAGGATAATAGGTAGTCGCCTCTTCTTCAACAATTGACTCTTCATCCTCAACAGGAGCTGCTACATCAATAGTTGCTTGAGTAGTATCTGTACTCACCTGTGCATGGATAGCAACAGAAAACAATAATCCTGCAAGTATCAAAAGGAAATGATATGATAATTTATTTTTCAAATAATAAGAGACTTGGACACAGATGGATTCAGCCGCTTCAACTTTCTTTCCACCAGGATTGGATAAATAATAAAATACCATACAACAAAACAAAATGAACTGCCAAGTATCAATAAGCTTGCCCATACCGGCATTCCCCCTTTGCCATCTTTATCAAAGGTTTCAGACATAAGGTGAGTAATATAACTTTCAAGAAAAGCAGCACCAAGTGTCATCGGTACAAAAATGATCATGATCTTAACAGCGTCCTTAATCCCTGTTTTAAATGATGCAAGCCGCGAATATGAGCCGGGGAACAAAATACTTTTTGCAATAATAAACCCAGCGGTTGAAGAAATGATCATTGCAGATATCTCCAGGGTGCCGTGAACCCAAATAACCAATACAGATTTTATACCAAGCCCTTTTGCAAAGAACATATATTGAAAACAACCAAGCATTACACTATTAGTAAACAACAAATGAAGTGTGATGACGCCAAAGAACAAACCACATATAAACATCAGGAAATCGATCTTCACATTGTGATAAAAAAACCACATAAACGTTGAGAAATAACCACCCTCACCTGTATTTTTATAAACGCCGAAAGGATCACCGTTCGCAATATTATCTTCTGTCATGGCTACATAATCTTCTCCGAGCACTCCTTTTACAAATTCGTAGTCACGCATTGATGATATGACACCCATAGCGCAGCAAACGGCAAAGACAATAAAAGTGAAAAGAAATGTTTTGTGATTTTTCCGAATGACCATCGGTAATTCAGTTTTCCAAAAACTGATAAGCCGTGAATATTTTTCTTTCTTATTCTGATAAATAGACTGGTAAATAGAAACTGCCAGTCCGTTGATAAGTCTTGTTACCTTACTATGTGGATAAAATGTTTTAGCATAAGCCAGGTCATCTACAAGTGTGGTGAATCTATTGGCCATCTCATCAGGATCATCCGTTTCGAAATGCTCATATTCCTGCCATTTCTGTGCATTCTTTTTTATGAATAGGGCTTCACGCATACATACTAAAATGGTTCTTCAATATTAAGAAGTAATTTCTTAAAGATGTCTTGTATTTCCTTGTTTTTTATTTTACAGTGCGACCTTCTTATCCCGCAGTTTTTTGGTATTTTGCAACCATCGTATGCCGGCAATTCAAATCAATACTCCTTTTAACCTTGCCCTGGATTTTGAAGTGGCAGCCCTTCATAAAAGGATCCTTGCATACCTCGCCGATATTGTCGTTCTCGTTATTTATTCATGGGGAATGAAAAAATTCCTGGATGAAGTCCTCCAGATCGAATACAACAGGTATGGTGTTGATATCTTACTGGTATCGATACCCATGTTACTTTATGCCCTGGTTTGTGAAATAAGTATGCACGGGCAATCGGTTGGGAAAAAACTGCTTGGCATTCGGGTTATGAGTCTTGAAGGTGGCGAACCAACCGTAAGTCAATACTTGCTTCGCTGGGCCACCCGTTTTTTTGAATGGCCACTTGTTTTTGGGTTTGTATTCCCTAATTTCTGGATAATCTTTCAATTATTCTTTGTTGGTTTTTTGGGTGTGTTTGTTGTTATCATTGTTGCCGTTTCAAAAGCAAACCAGCGTCTCGGGGATCTTGGCGCGGGAACGGTGGTGGTAGACACCCGTATCAAAACCTATTTACACGAAACTGTTTTCCTGGATATTTCGCACAAGGATTATAATGTTCAGTTCCCCGAGGTAATGAAATTAACTGATCGTGATATCAATACTATAAAAAGCATTCTTGATGTGGCAGCACGAAAAGGAGATTTTCAACTTGCGGCGAATGCTGCTGATAAAATAAAAAATCATTTGAAAATACAAAGCTCCATGTCACCCTTTGATTTTCTTGAAAAGGTATTGATGGATTACAATTATATTTCGACAAAATAAGTCCGCAAAACTTACGTTCCGCTCATCATTGCTGTTGTAGCGACCATTGAAAGGATACCAAAAATTATTAACACAAGACTTATGATCATTAAGATACCCATATACCGGTACAGTATTTTTAAATTTTGAAAAGAGCCATTCAATGCATCCTGGTCGTTTGAAACAAGTGCGGCTCTCATTTTGTTGGCAAAGCGCAGTAAAAAATAATAAGGAAAAAAAGCGATCACTGCACAGATGATGTAAAAAATGGTCATGCCAACCCCCATAATATTAGCCAGGTTATTAGAGCTGGATGGGCTATCAAACTGATCCATTGTACTTGCCATATTTGCAAATACAAAAGACATCACAACACCATAAACAATCATCAATCCAAGAAAAATAAAGCCGCAGATAGCAAGAAATCTTGCCCATTTCGCAGCTTCGGATAAGTGGCTTTTTGAAATATTGTCAATCCCTAATCCAAAAAGAGAAGTATTTTGATCTTGTTCCATGATTATTATTTTGTTTATGTCGAGAAGTTAAGGACTGCAATATCAGGTTTATCCCGGTTATAAAACTATTTTGTGCTTAACAAATTTCATGGTGCTAACCATGAGAACGGCGTGAAAGGAATGTTTCTAAATATCCAAAAAGAAAGAACTACAATTACAATGGTAAATGAAAAAACAGGTTTGTAAATAAAAGATGACGCAGGAAGTTTTTTATTTACCGTAAAAGCAAGTAGAAAATAGATCATAAATGGGAGCAATAAAATGAACAGCAGGTTATAATCGATTGCAGTCAACGGATGACCATTCAATAATGCATGAAACGATCGCTGCACTCCGCAACCCGGACAATATAATCCTGTTAATTCATGAAAAAAACATTTTGGTAGGTTGCCGTTCTTTGGCTCTACAAAAAAATATAGCAGCAGAGCGGCGCCTGCTGCTACTATAAAAATGGAGATTTTTAAATATCGATCACGCATCTTAAGAATTAGTTCCCCATGCTCCGCCAATGATGGCTACACCAAAAACGATCCAAAACAAGAAATAGAGTATTATGCATCCAAGTCCAACCCAGAAACCAATCTTTGTCCATTTCGCCGCTTCCCCTCTTGCTTTTTCAGCACCTTCATGATCACCTGCAGCAAGCTTGGAATTTACCTGCGCTGCAAAAACAATACCTGCAACTCCAAACGGCATACCACATCCACAAAGTATGACGACTAATATGGCTTCAACGAGCCAATTCTCGCTAAAGGGACCCTTTGGTCCGGGAGGAACCACGTTCAAATTTTCCATGATGTTAGTTTTGGTTTTTAGAATTTAAAGCATAAATATAAAGAGCAAATTTTAATATGCAACAGCAAACAAAACCCTTTCTTTACTTGGCTTTCCACTAAAAATGCACAATCCTTTTTCCTGCGGGTTACTCAATGGGATACAACGAATAGTTGCTTTTGTTTTATCTTTTATCTCCGCTTCAGTTTCCGCAGTACCATCCCAATGTGCCGCAACAAATCCGCCCTTTTCATTAAGTGTCTTTACAAATTCATCCCAACTATCCACTGAAGTAATATGTTGTTCACGATATTTCAAAGCATTGTTATAAAGATTTTGCTGGATCTCATCAAGCAGTTTTGTCAGGTGATCCGATAACCCTGGAATAGGAATTTGCTGCTTTTCTTTTGTATCTCTCCTCGCCAGTTCCACCACATTATTTTCCATATCACGAAGTCCCATGGCTAATCGCACCGGTACTCCTTTCAGTTCATACTCAGCAAATTTCCATCCCGGTCTTGTGTTATCATTATTATCATACTTTACACGGATGCCGGCGGCTTTGAGTTCTTTCATTATTTCATTTGCCTTAGCATCGATCACTGGTTTTGATTCTTCTCCTTTGTAGATAGGAACGATCACAACCTGGAACGGAGCGATCTTTGGCGGCAATACCAGGCCCTGGTCGTCGCTATGTGCCATTACTAATGCGCCTATCAACCTTGTGCTTACTCCCCAGCTCGTTGCCCATACATATTCCTGCTGGTTCTCTTTGCTCAAAAATTTTACGTCAAATGCCTTGGCAAAATTTTGTCCCAGGAAATGCGAAGTGCCGCATTGCAATGCTTTTCCATCCTGCATCAATCCTTCAATGCAATACGTATCGATAGCACCTGCAAATCTTTCACTGGCCGATTTAACACCTCTTATGACAGGCAATGCCATAAACTCTTCGGCAAATGTTGCATACACTTCAAGCATTCGTTTTGTTTCTTCAATAGCATCTTCAGCCGTAGCATGAGCAGTATGACCTTCCTGCCAAAGAAATTCTGCAGTACGCAAGAACAATCTTGTTCTCATTTCCCAACGCACCACATTTGCCCATTGGTTAATGAGTAATGGAAGATCACGATATGACTGGATCCAGTCTTTATAAGTATTCCAGATAATAGCTTCGCTCGTTGGACGAATGATAAGTTCTTCTTCCAACTTAGAATCCGGATCAACCATTAATGTTCCTTTTTTATCAGGGTTTGCTTTTAAACGATAGTGGGTGACCACAGCACATTCCTTGGCAAATCCTTCAGCATGGCCTTCTTCTTTTTCTAAAAAACTCTTAGGAACAAACAATGGGAAATAAGCATTTTCATGTCCTGTATCTTTAAACATTTTATCCAAAGCATCTCTCATATTTTCCCATAGTGCAAACCCGTAGGGTTTTATCACCATACATCCCCTGACAGCAGAATAATCAGCCAACCCACCTTTTAATACAAGGTCGTTATACCATTGAGAATAATCCTCAGCTCTTGTTGTAATCCCTTTACTCATAAATAAAGATCCGCTAATGCGGAGATTTTAAATTATTGAAAAAGACCAACCGGAGTTACTGTAGATGAACACTTCGCTTCGCTCAGTGCGGTCTGCAGATCGCAACAAAAGATCAATCAAGGAATTGATGCCAGCTCAATGAAAATCTTTTAACATCCTGACAATAACGAACGGTTGAATCTTACGTTTTAATTAACAACGGATTTCGCAATTTTACATCGAGCGGCAAAATATTTGATGCTCAAATATATGTGTCGGAAATCCGGCGCAAATGTAGTAACTTCAATTTTATAAACCACTTTAAACTCCCTGCCATGAAACGTCAAATTTTACTTTTGGCAATTACCGCAGCAGCTTTAAGCAGTTGTACTACCGCATACAAAACAGGGCAAACTCCTGACGATGTTTATTTTTCTCCTACCCGTCCGCAGGACGAGTATGTACGTGTAGAAGAAAAAGAGGAACCGCGGTATGACGACGAATACTATGATGATCGTTACCTGCGCATGAAAGTACAAAACCGTACACAATGGATGTATCTCGATGATTGGTATTCCTATGATCGTTTGAGCTATCGGGCCAATTATTATTATGGCTCTTATTACAATCCTTATACGTCATGGAATTATTATTACAATCCTTATTGCCGTAATAATGTGATCGCTTATTATCCCGGGCAAACAGGACACCCTGGTATAATAAACGTTGCTCAAAATGTTCCGAAGCCAAGAAGTTTTAATTTGGCCAGCTATACAAATACGAATTTTAACAACGCCAATAGCAACTTTAAAATGAATTCTTATAAGACTGGAAAAAGCAGGCCCGTTTATAATAACAGGAATTCAAATGACGGATTCAGCAATACACTCAAACAAATTTTCAACAGCGGAAGTAGCAATAGCAACAGTTCGTATACAGCTCCATCAAGAAGTTATTCGCCAAGCTCACCCAGCAGTAGCAGCAGTTCCGGTTCATCAGGGAGCAGTAGTAGTGGAAGCAGCAGTGGCGGTGGCGCAACTCGTCCGAGCAGAGGTGGCAATTAAATCATTAACATGAAGCAGGCTAAACGATCGAAGCATTTTTTGAATGTTTCCTGCTTCATATTACCTAAACTTTTATACTCTTCTATATGAAAGGAAAAATCTACACAGTCATTTTTCTTCTTTCCTCCTACATATCTTTTTCACAAACTCCGGAAGATGCATTAAGATTATCCTGGTATCAATTAAAAGGAACAGCCAGAAACCAGGCTATCGGAGGAGCGATGGTTTCACTTGGTGGCGATGCAACGGCCAATCATATTAACCCGGCCGGGCTTGCGTTTTTTAAGACATCAGATATTTTTATCACACCCGGCCTCCAGTTCGGAAAAAACAAAAGTATGTTCAGGGGAACAAACAGTACAGGAACAGGTCAAACCAGGTTTGACCTCGGAACCTCTGGTTTTGTATTCGGTGGTTTTGGTCACAA
>DASUTO010000504.1:0-7255 GCA_036374555.1 Chitinophagaceae bacterium | reverse complement strand
TAAAATTACATGATTGTTTTCATCATAAACACCAAGGACAAGACATTCGCTGAAGAAGTCGGCGATTTGTTTAGGAGGGAAATTTACGACTGCAATCACTTGCTTATTAACTAAGTCTTCTTTTCTATAGTAGTTGGTAACCTGGGCTGAAGATTTCCTGATGCCCAGTTCTGCTCCGAAATCGATCCAGATCTGGTAAGAAGGTTTTCTTGCTTTCGGAAAATCTTTTATATCGATGACAGTGCCGCAACGGATCTCAACTTTTTCAAAATCACCCCATGAAATGACGGACATAAATTTTATTTAGTCCAGTAAGTTAACCAAATCCTGTAATTCTTTTTGTTTATGGAGATCTTTTTCGCTGGTAAAACATTTACTGCATTCTTCTAATAAATATTTTATCACAGAACGATTGTTTTGCGGTTTAAAAAATGATGAAGTGGGCTCTACGGAAATTCTTTTAAAATAACTGCCTACATCTTTATGGGTAAATACTTGTCCGCTTGTAGGATCGATATAGAATTCAATTTTCTCTTGTGGATTTTCAAGCGTCTCATCGCTATAGCCATGTTTAAAATAAGCCAGCACGAATTGTTTTGGAATAGAAACAGCTTTTACAGGAATGTCAAGCAACTCCGCAAGTACTAAATATAATATGCCATTACTAAGCTGGTTTCCTCTTTTTGCTTCAAGAGTTTTATGAATTAAAAACTCATTTGGTTCCTGGTGATTTATCTCTCCGCCTTTCAGGCCATAATAACTGTAAAGAATACTGGTTACGATATTGATCTGTTCCAGCGGAGTGAGGTAGTTATTTAATTCAAGCCAGATGTTGCGGCGAATTTTTTCTATCTCCTGTAATACTGGTGCGGTAGCGAGATCAGGATATTGAAATTTAGAAACGAGTAGCGCACCAAGCATCAGGTCATGGTGACCGGAAACATTCCATTGCCTGAAATCTTCACTAAGGTCGCGATAATGTAAACGATGAATGAGCAACTCAATGCGCTGCTGCACATTTTCATCGGGGATCGTCTCCCATAAATGTTCAAGACTGGGGATAATGTTTTTGCCGTAGTCAATTATTTTTTCTGAAACGGCGCCAAAGACCTCTTCGTCTGGATCGTCGATGAGGGTGAAAAGTGCGGATAGTTCCTTTGTGGTTTCCATTGGTGGTATTGGGTTTTGTAAATGTCTGTTTTAATAACGATGCAAAACCGTTAAAATTTTCCACAGGTGGGGAAAGGCAGTCAATAGGCAACTCACAATAGGCAAATGAGGTCATTATCAACAGAAACGAACCACTTATCAATTGTAAATTGTCTATTGCAGATTGCCTATTGTTTCTTTGCTTGCACCATCCAATCCCATGGTTTTGGCTCTGTTAACCATTTTGGAGGTTTTAGGAACTCAGTGTCCCATTCATATTCTATTTTTTGAAAACTTTCTGCTACAAATCCATCCTTGCTGAGAAGTAATTGTAATTCTTCTTTGAGATAATGCTTGGTAGGAACGCTATCTATTTCTGCGTTGCCTTGCAGGATGTTCTTAAGTTGTAAGCTGCTTTTCTTTTTATTGATCGCCCCATTTGCATCTTTATCTGGGTTCCATCGTTGGCGGATAATGGATGTTAGCATAGAAGATTCAAGAGACGGAATAACAAGGATCAAATGACCGTTTTTCTTGATACACTTTTTCAGGTTTGTAAAAAATACATTTCTTTTCTTCAATGAATCGGTAAGAATTGCATTGATGCAAATGCCAACATCACACAGTGGCATTTTTGCTTTTGGGTTTGACATATTGATGCGATCATACTCAACATTTGTAAATTCAGGATAAAGCTTTTTAGCTATTTCAAGATTTTCTGCTGATATGTCAACCGCATAAACTTTTTTAAAGGCAGGAGAGAGGACCGGCAACCATTTGCCAATGGCGCATCCGATATCAATAACAGTTTTACTTTTCGAGGCAACTTTTTTTATAGCAGAAACAATTACTGCTTTACGATCATTTCTTAAAACATCAAAAATCTCTTCGTTGTAATCAGGTGCAATTTTTTCCCAATAGGTTCGATCCATTTTTTAGAATTTATAAGGGGAGCACATGTAATCAGCTCCTTTCAAAACATTTCCGGTGAAATCAAATAAGGTTACATTATCCCATCCTGAACCAATACCCCAGCTATCATTAAGTCTTGATGTGATCCATGCCGGCTCCCAATACTGGACACCTTTGCCTCCGCCATTGATCACTGCTTGTGTCAGATCTTTTAAATAACGATACTGGTCACCAACGGAAATTGTATAACCAGGCGCAGCATCATTAGCCGAAAAAATATTATTGTAGTTATCGCCATTGCCTGTTGTCCAGGGGTAACCGGTTTCCACGATCATTACAGTTTTGTTGTAGAGAGTAACGAGTTTTCTGATTGTGTCAGTTACACCCTGCATCGTTTTTACCGTTGACCATTTGGTATAATGTGATAGTCCAATAATGTCATAATCATTTACACTTTCTTTGGTAATTCCATTCAGCCACCAACCTGCAGATTGCAGTTGGGCTTCATGAATAATAACCTTTGGTTTGATGGTCGACGTAGCGGAAAAATCACGAACTGCCTTGATGCCGCTTTTTAATAAGGTAGCATAAGCACTAAAATTGTTATTTACAATTTTACCAGCCGGCCAGCACATCCCATTGTTGGTTTCATTGCCAACCTGTACTAATTCCGGGGTAAGATTTTTACTCTTATAATAATTTAAAACGGCTAATGTGTAATTGTAAACAGAATCTTTCAGAATATTCAAAGGTAAGCCAACCCATGCTGCAGGGGTTACTTGTGCCCCCGGATCGGCCCACCGATCGCTATAATGAATATCGAGGCTTACTGCCATGCCTGCTTCTTTGGCACGGCGAATTGTTTTTTCAACGCCATAAAGGTCATAATACATCTTCCCGTTATTCAGATTACCGATCCACGTAGGAGTATGCCATAAACGTACACGAACTGTATTAGCGCCATGATCCTTTAAGATCTTAAAACAATCTTTCACTTTTCCTGAATCACTGTAAGTGCCGCCATAATCTTCAATTTGATTTACATAAGAAAGATCAACGCCCATATTGAATTCATCCCAACGATAAAATTTCTTTTCCGCAGTTGTATTTGCGGGGCTATCTTTTTTACAGGCAAATGATGCAAGCCACCCTGCAAAAAAGATCAATAAAATATTTTTCATAAAGTAAAGTTAGGTATATGAATTGCGGATTTCAAAAGGATGTTGAAAACAGATTTTTCCAATAATTTTTCTTCGGGTAACTTGATAAAAATTTTCCAATGAAAAAGAAAATTGCTGAAAATTATTCCCGTCGCAGTTTTTTGCGTGATGCTACAATTGTCGCCACCGGGCTAATGATCGTGCCAAGACATGTTTTAGGAAAAGGATTCATTGCGCCAAGTGATAAATTAAATATTGCAGGAATAGGGGTAGGAGGAAAGGCCGAAGTCAATCTTCCTTATGCATGGAACAATGGCGCTGAAAACATAGTTGCTCTTTGTGATGTGGATGATCGCATGGCAGTGAAGGCAAGAAAGATGTGGCCCAATGCTCCTTACTATAAAAATTTCAGGGAGATGCTGGATAAAGAGCATAAAAATATTGATGCAGTGATGGTGACAACGCCTGATCACATGCATGCAGTTCATGCATTGCCCTGTATGCAATTGGGTAAACATGTGTACGTAGAAAAGCCTTTGACACACGATATTTACGAAGCAAGGATCTTGACGCAGGCGGAAAAGAAGTATAAAGTGGTTACACAAATGGGTAACCAGGGAAGCAGTGGTGATGATACAAGACTTGTAGAAACATGGATACAGGCAGGAGTTATTGGCGCTGTGCATACTGTTCATGTTTGGACGAATCGCCCGGTATGGCCATCAGGCGTTTCTTTACCAACTGGTAAATATGATATACCAAAAGAATTGGATTGGGATCTTTGGTTAGGTACCGCTCCGGCAAGGGATTATAACCCGGCTTATCATCCGGCAATATGGCGTGGATGGACAGACTTTGGAACTGGATCGTTAGGAGATATGGGTTGTCATTTCATGGATGTACCTTATCGTGCATTGAAATTAGGTTATCCGACTTCTGTTGAATGCAGCGTCACTTCTGTCTATACAGGCTTCTTCCAGGAAAGTTTTTACAAAGGCAGTTTTCCTCCTTCATCAATTATCCATCTTCAGTTTCCAAAACGTGGTAATATGGTTGCTGTAAATATGAAATGGTATGATGGTGGTATAAAGCCACAACGTCCTGCAGAGCTATTACCTGATGAAGAATTTGGCGAATGGGATGGAGGGATTTTGTTTGAGGGAACTAAAGGAAAATTAATGGCAGGATTATTTGGAAGAAAGCCAACATTGCTCCCAACTAAATTAATGGCTTCAACAACATTGCCCGTTTCAAAATATCCATTTGTTACAAATGGATCAGAAGGGCATCAGAAGCAATGGACCGATGCATGCAAGAAAGGCTTTGGAACATATACAAGTTCTCCATTCTCCCAAGCGGGTCCATTGGCAGAAACGGTGTTGATGGGCAACCTTGCGGTGTTAAGCTATAATCATGCTGAAATGGTTGGTAAAGTCAGGCAATTCAATGGGCGTAAAAAATTGTTGTGGGATGGTGAAAAGATGAAGATCACCAATTTTGAACCGGCGAATCAATTTGTGAAAAGAGAATATAGAAGTGGTTATAGACTTGAGTTGTAAGATGAGTAAAATGTTAAATGGTTAAATTGTCTTAGACTCATAACAATTTAACCATTTAGCAATACAGCAATTATCTTTTTAATATTTAAGCAACTTTGTTCCGGTTATTTCTACAGGCTTATCTTCTGAAATGGTGACCTTAACCTTCGTTACCCCATTAGCAAGTAATTCAAATTTGGCTTTAATGTAATCGATACCGCCTGCAAAACTGTTGTCGCCTTTATAATCCATCGCCTCCATTATCTGTCCATTGACTTTTGCAAAAAGCTGGTCGCCATCTTTATAAAACTCGATCATTGATTTGTCACTCATTTCATACAAGCCTTCAATTTTTTTGAAAGCCGCTGCTTCAAGCACATATTCTTCTTTCAGATAAACATCAAACTTTACCACTATTTCATTCTTTCCATTCTTTGTCATATCAAGAACACGATTCAAAGCACTTGGATCCTTTGCGCTGATATCTCCGGCAATATGTTTATCACCTTTAAAATAGATCTGTGTTACAAGATCCTGAACGCCTTTTGCTGAAATGCGCATATGAATATGTGCTGGTCTTACCAGCGTTTGCCCCGCTGCGTAAGGAACAGGCATAATAGTTGTGAAATGATATTTTCCATCTGCAGAAGTTTTAGCCGAAGCACGATAAACATAATTATCAGATGTATTATCATAGGTGCCCGTTTCATCACAATGCCATATCTCCACCAAAGCTTCTTTAACCGGAGTCTTTCCATCTTTTCCAATAACAATTCCGCTGAAATGAAGTGTTTCGCCTTTAGTTCCCTGTTGGATCAGGTTCGCTTTGAAAGGAGCTCCCGGTCTGTAAAATGGCCCAAGTATATCAGTTGTCGTTGGATCAGTACCAACATATTTTTGGCCATCCCATTTTATTTTTCCGAATACGCCAACAGTTAATGCAAGCATGGCTGAGTCCTGGATAAATTTTCTACGTTTCATTGTTTGGTGGTTTTAAAGTTATGAAAAAAAAATTTTCAAGGTACGACGAGAACAGAAGCGAGTGATTTGTTATTCAAGTTAGCGATTAAATTACTATCAAGTCATACAAATTATTAATCATTAAATCCGCCCGGGCCATTGAGAAAGGAATTTATATCAATCATTGAAGTTTCATAAATTTTAGATAGACAGCATCTTTTTGATATCGATACAAAATAGCGGCGTAAAGTCCGTCTGCCAAATGTGCGACATCCACACGTATTTTTCTTTGGTTCCTGATATTGATAGACATATGCTGGTGTTTGCCGTCGATTGAAATAATCTTTAATGTTTCCCATTTATCCGAAAGTTTCAGACTATCAATAATCAAGAAACCTGATGCTGGATTCGGATAATAAATTATCCCATAATCAACTGCTTGCACAGGATTGATCGCCGTTACAGAATTTACTGTAAAAGTTAATGCATTACTCAGCACTGATCCGGGTGTTGAACAAATTCCGTTGCCTGTCATTGCACATCTTATTTTATTACCGGTTAGAGCTGGAGTATAAGTGATAGTGTTGCCGGTTGCTCCCACAATATTTTGCCAGGTGTGTGTATTTGTACTATCCTGCCATTGATATGTGGGTGTTGATCCTCCGTTAAGAGGAGTAGCTGTGATCACTGTATTTTGTCCCTGGTTTACATTTGTAATTCCAGCAATCGACACGGAACTGCCTTGTGTACTAACTGTTACGGTAATGATATTACTGGTTGCAGAAGTCACCTGGATGCAATTTGCGTTGCTTGTCAGCATCACTTTTACCTGGTCATTGTTATTGAGAGTGGAAGTAGTAAAAAAGTTAGCGTTAATCCCTACGTTATTACCATTAACCTGCCATTGGTAAACGGGTGATGATCCTTCATTTGTTGCCGATGCAGTAAATGTGACTGAAGAACCGCTGCAAATATTTATTGCAGGTGTATTAATAGAAACAGTAGGGATCAAATTGTTGACAAAACAATCTGAATTATAAAAACCGGCAATTCCCCATTCATTGGTGCTTATGACGCCACCATAAGCATGTGTGCCATTTTGAAAAACATTCACAGCGTTGATCTTTGTTTCACTTAATCCATATCCCGTTTTCACCACATCTTTGATGGTATTCCCCAATGAATCAACTGTGAAATAAAAATAGCTTGTCTTTATTCCGCTAATTGACGAATCCGCAATAACGCCACCAGTAATAAAATATCGATTAATAGAGTCATGCTTAATATCGACAGGTAGAATATTTGTTTTGATTGCGGGTGTTTTTTCAGTGGTCCAGCTGATACTACCGTTTTGCCTGTTCAATTTTGCTATTGAAAGTTTATTTCCATTATAATTTTTTGAAACCGTATAAATCGAAAGCGGGGCCATATCTGCATTATACATTGATCCATTGGCCCCAAAATATGTCCAGACCTTTGGATTTGGAAGCCGATGATTATAACGGGCACCAATTATCCTGCCACTACTATCTCTTC
>DASUTO010000503.1:0-6474 GCA_036374555.1 Chitinophagaceae bacterium | reverse complement strand
CGTCTGCAGGTCCAAATGCCGATGGTGAGAAATTTACAGGAAAGGAAGCGGTAAAAAAAGCTTTTGAAGATGTGTTCAAAACCTATCCTGATGCACATTGGGGTGATGTCCGGCATTTCATATCCGGAGAAAGGGCCGTTTCAGAATGGACCTTTACCGGAACAAAACAGGACGGCAGCAAGGTTGAAGTTATGGGCTGTGATCTTTTCACATTCCGTGATGGAAAAATCGTAATTAAAAATTCTTATAGGAAAAACCGTCCTTCACTTCCAAAATCATGATTACGTCCACTGGGGGTTTTGCCAATAAGAAATTTATAAAGCATAGAAGTTACCGGCATATCCCGTGTCAAGAAGTCTCTCATTGGTTAAATTGCACAAATGTCGTTGAGTAATCTCTTTAAGCAGCTTTGGCCATTTGTCAAGCCATACAGGGCATTGGTGATAGCAACCCTTATTCTCACAGCTATCGGTTCATTTGCTGCGCAGGTAAATGCAATTATACTTCGCTATACCGTTGATCATCTCAATGATATAGTTTCAAAAAATGAAGGTCTGCAGGCAGGGTTCTCACTGCTTATAACTATCAGCATCATACTACTTGGAAAAGAAATCGTAAATAGCTTTATCCAGTTTGGTCAAAAATTTTATGGCGAAAAGTTGCGCATCTATGTTTCCCGTGACCTTGCACAACAAGTGGTAGAAAAAGTGCTTGGTTACCGGATGGCATTTTATACTTCTGCAGAAAATGAAAGTGGCAAATTACAAACACGTATTGACCGGGGTATTGAAAGTCTTACAAGACTGGTACAGAATTTTTTTATAGACATTCTTCCTTTGTTTGCAAATTCGATCGTAGCGCTGGCACTGATGTTCAATGCAAATAAATATGTGGGCCTGGTCGGTCTTTGTATCGTACCTGTTTATTTTTATATCAGCCAGCGGCAGGCAAAAAAACTCGGTGGTTTCCGCCGACGTATGCGGTCATACCGGGAAAATAAAAGCAGCGGCATCATCAGCCTTATTGAATCGATAACTGTCATCAAGTCTTTCGTAAAAGAAAAAGATGAATCTGAAAAACAAAATGCATTACAGCTGGAGATGACGAACAACCAGATGCAAACGAGAAAACTCAGTTTTATTTTTGACGGAGCAAAAAATTTTGTTGAGCAGATCGGTATAGTGATCATTATCATTCTTACAGCTTACTTTGTTTTGATTGGAGATATGACGGTTGGCGCTATTATGTTTCACATTCTTTTGTTCAATAATGTAACAGCACCTATACGACAGCTCCACCGGATCTATGACGAGGTAAATGATGCAATGATCTATTCGGAAGGCTTTTTTGATATTATGAATGCCAGTGATGAAACGGAAAGGTCTGGAAATTTTATACCGGCGACTATTAAAGGAAATTTTGAATTAAAGAATGTATCATTCACTTACCCTAACGGCACGGCAGCTTTGCACAACGTGAATGCAACTATCGAAGCGGGAAAAATAACCGCGTTGGTTGGTTTGTCTGGTGCCGGGAAAAGCACCCTGGTCAATCTGCTTGATAAATTTTATGAACCAACAAGCGGTGAAATATTTTTAGATGGTATTGATCTTCGCGAATACAATACAAAGGAACTGAGAAAAGAAGTTGGTCTTGTCTTACAAAAGAACCACATTTTTAAAGGAACTATTGCGGAGAATATCGCTTATGGAAAAACCCATGCAACAAAAGAGGAAATAGAAGAGGCATCACGAAAAGCGAACCTTCATGAACAGGTGATGTCGTTGCCCGACAAGTATGCTTCAGACGCAAGGCTTTTATCAGGAGGTCAGCAACAGCGTGTTGCGATTGCCCGTCTATTTCTTAAAGACCCTTCGGTGATCTTTCTTGATGAGCCAACCGCCAGTCTTGATGCTATTGCAACAGAACAGATAAAGAACAGCCTTGATGCAATTAAAAGATCCCGTACTGTTGTGATCATCTCGCATAGCATTTCACAAATTATAGATGCCGATAAGATCATTGTATTAGAAAAAGGAAAAGTGGCAGAGCAAGGAACACATGAAACAGTTTACGATAAAAACGGTGCTTATAAAAAGATATTTGATGCGATGGCGAATAGCCTGAATATAGAAAAGATCGCAAGGACGTTGAATGATTGACAAACCCAGTGATAGGTACTCTAAAATTTACCAAAGAAAAGACGAAACGGCCCTATGCCGCATTATTGCGGTTTGTTTTCTCGACATGATCTCCAAAAAATTCAGCCAGCTGATCGATCCCTGTAGATCTTTTATTTGGATCAAAGGTCCATTGATCAGTAAAACGAAGCCTGCCGAGGTAACAATTTTCACTATCATACAGATGCCAGAAGGATGCTTCACTGTTCCTGACAACTCTTGTAAAGTAACAATCACTATACTTTATGCCGTTGTGTTTAAAACTTATTGGTATCGGATCCATGGTTCAAAATAAAAAACCTCTACATGGAAACAAAGGGGCTTTTGATAAGTAGTTTATCCTTCAACGGTATGGATTATCTCCGCAGTTGTTAGCAGTCTTTCCGTCCGGCTGATTGCTTATGGAGTTGAACAGAGTGCAACCATTTATTTTTTGGGTTCGAATAACTCTATAAAATTACCGGACGGATCTATGAGTAAAATTTGAGAGCCGCCCGGTCCGGTTATAATATCATTCCGGAAATGCAATCCTTTTAATCTTAATTTTTCAACTTCAGAAGATAAATTTTCTACCACAAGTTCGATCCGGTTCCAACCACCGGGAAAAGGTAATGTTCCGTCCGGCATAGCCCTGCCCGCGGAGCTTTGTCTTCCACTAAGGAGCAGTCTCAAATTTCCTCTTGTTACATCCGCAAATGCGGGAGCAGAATTTGTTCCAAGTGTGAAGCCAAGATGTTTTGTATAAAATTCAACTGCTGTGTCGACATCTTCAACCATATAACGAACATTTACCTTACCTGTTTTCATATATCAAGATTGTAATTTGTTATTCGAAAAAGTATTTTCTGATTTTACGAACAAAACGGCGAAAAATGTATGCCATTTTACATTATAAAAGCACTTGGTCCGGGAATTACAGTTTATCCAACCATCTGATTCAATGAAAATTATTAATAAGAGATACTATATCAGATTCTTGAGAGTAGAACTTTTTTGTGAGGTTCTTTTATTTGCCAATCGACTTATTTTTTATCGTGGTAAATAATTCCACAATAACCACTTATTCCTGGTGCTTCCAATAAATTCCACGCCTGTTGTGGCAATTACTAATGCAAAAGTTGCTGGCAGCTCCGACTTTTAGTTATTTCTTTACCTTAGTAACAAACTTGTTTTATGCCAAAGCAGTTTTCACTCATTGCTTTATTGATAGTTGTTTTTGCCAGTTGTAAGCAGCAGGAAAAAAAGCAAGCCGAAGTCACTGAAGAAGGTATTGCTTTCGCTTCATTGGCAGATGCAGGTATCGATTCAGCTATCATTAACAAAATTGATACTGCAATTCGAAACGGAACTTATCCGAACATTCATAGCCTGCATATCGTTCGTAATAATAAACTGGTATATGAAAAATACTGGCCAGGCAAAGATGAGCGTTGGGGAGATGACCTTGGTATAAGAATTCATCACAAGGATAGCTTGCATGATATAAGGAGTATTTCCAAAAGTATAGTCTCAGCCTGTGTAGGCATCGCGATCCAGCAAGGAAAGATCAAAAGCATCGATCAGAAAGTTTTTGATTTCTTTCCCGAGTATAAAAAACTGGATACAGGTTTAATATCGTCGCTGACAATAAAACACCTGTTGACAATGAGTTCAGGTCTTGTTTGGAATGAAGAAGTGCCATATGATAATCCTGAAAACAGTGAGATAAAAATGATCAGGAGTTCTAACCAGGTAGAATTTGTACTAAGCCAACCGCTGGAATTTCCACCTGGACAGGTTTGGAAATATAATGGAGGCACCACCCAATTGCTCGCTGCAATTATTGAAAAGACAACCGCAAAAAAAATTGACCAGTTTGCAAATGAATATCTTTTTCAGCCTTCAGGTATTAAACAGTTTGAATGGGCAAAATATCCGGGAACAGATCTGCCGGCAGCAGCTTCAGGATTAAGACTAAGTTCAAGAGCTCTTTTAAGATTTGGATTACTTTATTTTAACGGTGGTAAATGGGAAGACAAGCAAATTGTTCCTCGAAAATGGGTGGAAGAATCATTTCACCCGCATGTACAACGGCCGGATGGTGGTTCCTATGGTTACCAGTTCTGGCTTTGGCAGGATACAATAAACAACAAACCCACTCCTATTATTGGCTGTGTTGGGAACGGGGATCAAAGAATTTTTTTTGACAAGACGAATGACCTGTTAGTGGTCACAACTGCGGGCAATTATAATAAATGGACCATTAAAAAAAATGCGTATGCATTAGTGAAGGAGTATATCTATCCAGCTTTGATAAATAATAAATAATTTTTTTCATTACCCGCCTCTCCCACGCTGCCAGGTGATCTTGTCCATTGAGAATTTGCAAATGAGAGGAGGACCCAGCGTCGATCAGCAAAACTACCTTTAATCAAGAAATCAAATCGATAGATGTAATTCCTGAACTACTATTGCCAAGGTCAACTCAGTCCGGTTAAATTTAGCATTATCGATCTTAAGCGAAAGGGCCTGCATTACAGGCTCTTTCGCCATATTAGTGCATTTGTAATTCTAATTTACTGTTACCTTTTCCTTAATTTTATAAATGAAGCAGATCAATTTATAACCTGCCTTAATGGATTTCATAGATTATTATAAAGTGCTGGGTGTTGATAAGAATGCAACACAGGAAGATATTAAAAAAGCATACCGCAAGCTGGCAAGAAAGCTTCATCCCGATCTTAATCCCAATGATCAGGAAGCTCAAAAGAAATTTCAGCAACTCAACGAAGCCAATGAAGTTTTAAGTGACCCGGAAAAAAGAAAAAAATATGACCAGTATGGAAAAGACTGGCAGCATGCCGAACAATTTGAACAGGCAAGACAATCGCAACAGCAGGGTTTTAATAGAGAAACATTTACCGGCGATTTCAATGAAAGTGAATTCTCTGATTTTTTCACGTCCATGTTTGGAAGTATGGGTAACGGTCGTCATCGCCAGAGACAAACAAAATTCCGGGGTGAAGATTATCATGCCGGCTTACAGTTGAATCTTACTGATGTTTATAAAACTCATCAGCAGGTGTTAACAGTTAATAATAAAAATATCCGGATCACTATTCCGGCCGGTGTCTGGAACGGACAACAAATAAAGATCAAAGGGCATGGCGGGCCAGGCATTCATGGCGGTCCGAATGGAGATCTTTATATCAGTTTCCATATCATTAATAATACAAAATTCAGAAGGGATGGAAATGATCTTCATACTACTGTTGATCTTGACCTGTATACCGCTGTACTTGGAGGAGAGATCGTTATGGACACACTCGATGGAAAAGTGAAGCTCAACATAAAACCTGGAACACAAAATGAAACTAAAATAAAATTAAAAGGGAAAGGCTTTCCAGCGTATAAAAAAGAAAATGAGTTTGGCGACCTGGTGATCACCTTTAAAATAAAGATCCCAACAAATCTTACAGACAAACAAAAAGAATTGTTTGAACAATTATCAAAATCATCATCATAAAAAGAATTGAATGCAAACTGAAGACATGATAGTTCTTGATGAATTTTGCAGCAATCACGAGGTTGAGATTTCATTTATACGATCGCTTGAAGAATTTGGCCTGATAGAAACTGTGATTGTAAATGAAACAATATGTGTACGTGACAATGAATTACCAAAATTAGAGCAGATCGTACGGCTTCACCAGGAGTTGAATATTAATCCGGAAGGTATTGATGCGATCAATATTTTACTTAAGCGACTTGAAAACATGCAAAATGAAATTACGGAACTTAGAAATAAGTTAGATTTTTATCAAAAAGAGCAGTAATTAATTTTGGTGCTCGCCTACGAACAATAAAAACCCTGGTGAAATTCAACCAGGTTGCAATTACCGGAAATTGCTTAACTTAATATTCTTTCAACCTTACCTAATGAATAGAATAAAGCTGGCGCGGGTTTTCACAATAATTTTTTTCGCTGTTCATTTTTTTCTATCGTGTAAAGAAAACCCTGGTACTAAAAAAGAGTTATGGGCCGTCGTCATTAATTTTTTTTCGCCGGACCCAGACTATTATCCCGATATGAATAAATTCCCATTTCCCGACTCATTACGATTTGCACTACCCGATAGTTTCTTTGTCAACCAGGGCAAGCAGCCGATCATTAACGACTCAGCTATCATATTCTATAATACTTATTGGGAAAATGGCAAAAAGCTCTGTTGTAAAAAAGATACACTCGAAGTATACACGGACAGCATCAACGGAAAAAAATATCTTTTTGCCATTGGAGAATATATCGCCATTT
>DASUTO010000502.1:0-3707 GCA_036374555.1 Chitinophagaceae bacterium | reverse complement strand
CACCAAAAGGATGTACGATCGCTGGTCTTAATGAAATGGAACACCAGGGATTTAGCTCATCATTGATTCGGGGTGTCGTTGCGAGTTATAAGAAGATCGCTAAAGACTGAGTAGAAAGACTATGTTGCTCTCATGTACTTTCCGTAATTCTGCCCAGATTGCTTCGGCCCCTTCGTTACTAAAATTAAAACAGGTTCTAAAAAACGGCCTCGCAATGGCCCCGATTCGGTCGGGGCCGCAGCAAACTAAAAAATCGTTTAACATACCTTGCTCAAATGTGATTTTCATAGCATAGAATAAAACCTTATTCAGCCTAAAAAAGAAAACCGGTTTTTATCATGATCATGGATGTTTCATTGGATCTTCCATAAGATACAGTCAATCCCAGCGCATTAAATGGTACAAAATAAAAACCGCCGCCGTAGCCGATATGAAGTGTTTTCGAATCCTCATCTTCAATCCAGACTTTTCCGTCATCTACAAATCCTAACAAACCAAAATTTCCTTTTTTTGATAAGCGCAATCTTAATTCTGAATTCTGATAGAAATTTGTTCTTCCTGAAAAACGGTGGCGCCAGTAACCACGAAGATTTTCACTTCGTCCTAATGTGTTTGCAAAATAAATATCATACTCACCGAAATTTGTTGCCCCACCTGTCCGATGGGCAAATACCAATCTCCTGCCGAGCGACATGAAAAAGGAAAATGAGCCATGGAGATTCAGGTATGATGAGGTCTTATCAAGATTGTCCCGGTAGATAAACCCCGATTCAAATGTAAAGCCCCTGGTTGCATTTTCCTTTACATCAACACTTGAATAACTCCAATCACCAGAAACACCGCCGAAATGTTTTCTTGTAAATACAGTAGAGTCTACATCAGAATGATCTGAGCTGATATATTTACCCTGTGTATGTAAAACCCTTACTTCATCATAGTTCAACGCAAAACGAACATACACATGTTGAGTTTCACGGGTGATGCCGGGACTAATCGATAACGCTTTTAAGCCGACTCTGTAAAATGATTTATCTTTTACTAATAACTCAGTTTCATTTCCGGCACCATAATAATTAAAAACAAACTTTGGTCCCCTGTAAATGCCAACAATATCAAGATCCCATTTTCCAAAAACATGTTTGAATAATCCCTTATAACCAAACCCAACAAACCCTGTTGCGGTTGTGGCTTCTAACTTGAAACTCTGTTCCCATCCAAAAGGTGCCTTACCCCATTTTTGTTTCTTATACTTGAATCCAAGACCAAAATAAACACCATCATCAGGGTTATAGCCCGGAATAATGAATGGCATATACGTGTCGTACTTAGTCGATTTCCTTTTATATTGATACAATGTATCTTCATTCCGATTGACACGGTACTTGTGTTCATTTACATAAATGCTATCCTGCACATCATAAATACGAACCTTTTTTCCTGAGGCTTTCCTGTTATCTATGTATGTATCCGTTTCCTCCCCGCCAATTATCCGAACTTTAAATTTATTCCTCGCATTGCCGGAGAATGTAAAATTATCTTTACTCTCAAGTCCATAAATATTTACTTCTTTTGTTTGGCCAGGATAAAACACACGATGATAAAAAGTATCGTTCTTTTTATTCATTCCTGTAACAGCCATTGCGTCGTCTAAAAAAACAATATTGAAGTGTTCATCTTTTGCAGAGCCCGTCACCGTTACATATTTATTTAGCCTGCGATAATATTTCATGCCATATTGAGAAAGATTATCCCTTCTTTGTATCAATCTTTTCTCCAAAAAATCACCGGAATGTTTACTTACTTCGGGTGGTACTATAGCAAGTGCTTCTTTTATTGCATCATTAGTAAGCGATGATTGTATAATGGAAATGGCCTGCCGCCAATCCTCTTTGGTAACTTCATTAAGAAATTGCCTGTCCAGATATCTTGCTGCAAAATTTAGCCCCAAAACATCTTTTGCCCTGCTGGTTATATTTTCCAAAGGGCGCAAGGCCCATGGCATCGCAATAAAATGCATAAGGAAGCCATCAACTCTTGATAATGCATGGTCCCTGTCTTTTGCAAAAGCTTTATATAGTGTTATAGTATCATTGTCTCCCAACGGATCATTTTGAGAAAATTTTGCCCAATCCCAATTGTCTTCATGCCTGTCAAAATCATTTATCATCATATCAAACAACCTGGCCTTCAGCAATTCTTTTTGATCCATCCTGTAACTGGTACTCTTTGCAAAGTTTTCTACAATATCTTCTGTGTTTTCAATTTTTTCGGCATTGCCAGCAATTTCCGAATGTTCCCATCCCTTGCCCGAAATTCGTTCTTCAAAATAGCAGAGCTTATTACCCATCGTATCCCGGAATTCTTTAAGGGCCTCTGTATTCGGAACAAATACTATTTCAGGATTCACATGAAAGATCGGGATCTGTTCAGCAAGCCGTGCTACTATCAGTGCACCATAAGGATGAACCATGCTCAACTGGTCATTCGCTTGCTTGTGTATTAATGTTCCTCTTAAATTTTCAGGCACTAAGGGAGTAAGATCCTTTTCAACTGTCCGCAATACGTATTCTTTTCCATCGCCTGAAATTACTCTAAGTGATTTTGATTGATGGCCACCTCCTAATTTGTCCGGGGTCAAGCCACCTTTAAAAGTTTTCATATCCAATACAGGGAAACTTACGATCGTTCCCCATTCTTTGCGGTAATGTTTTCCCCAAAAAAATTCTTTAGCTGCAGAGGCCTGATATTTTGTTGAAAGAGGCATGCTGATTGAACCAGCAACACCGTTTTTCTGTTTGAGAACAGAATCACTTTGCGAAAGCTGTGCAATAGCGCAAACAGCTTGTAATAAACATATAAGAAAGAAAAACGAAGATCTGATCATGTAGTTTGTCTTTGGTACAAATTGATTTAATTATTGATAGGGGTGGATCCCTTTCCTATAATTACAAGAACCGTGCAAAGACAATGTAACAACAACGTTCAGCACCTTGATATTAATTTACGATCACAGGTGATTTTTTTTGCCTCGGTTTTACCGTTGTTTTTTTGACTGCCTTCGTTTGTTTTAAATTTTTAGCAGGTTCTTTTTTTGTTTTCTTTTCGGTTTTAAAAAGTTTTTTGACGTATAAGTAAATTCCCGCACCGGCACTCGCAAGACCTGCTTTTAATAACATTGCTGGTAGTTTCATAAATATATTTATTACTTATAAAACAATTAATATACCAGTAATGTTTTGTTGTTGAAACGTCTTGAGTAATAAGATTTTGTTGCCAACTTCTTGTATTACTATTAAACTTTTCTTGCGACGCACAGCCTGCACTGAGCGAAGCGAAGTGTTCAACGTTATGTTTTCATGGCATCAGTCGTTGAGCGAAACGAAAACCCGATGAAAATCGGGGCACTCTTCAACGTCCAATTCGCTAATCAACATAAGTTGCATCCGGAGCGAGCTCAAGTGAGAAAAAGCAACGCTTATCCGAAACTTACGGACAGCTAATAACATTTTCAGAACGCTGCTTGTTGTTTATACACCACTCCATCTTTCATTACGAAAACAATTTTTCCAAAAGCTTTTGGATCGGTTAAAGGATCGCCATCAACAGCAACGATATCTGCAAGCTTACCAACTTCGATACTTCCTAATTGATCTTTCATACCTAATAATTCTGCGGAACTGATAGTGGCAGCTTTGATCGCTTCCATG
>DASUTO010000501.1:0-4374 GCA_036374555.1 Chitinophagaceae bacterium | reverse complement strand
ATAAAATACCCCACCCATTTGGTTGATGCTTTCTTTATCTGATACGGGGAGCAGAGGCAGGAAAGAAGAATAGCTTGCCGAAGGGTCAAAAACAGAAATACCGTTTTTTGTAGCGACCCAGCGTATATGGTTATCGTCCGTATAAACGGACATGGTGCCGCCGGGAAGCAGCGTGCCGGTAAGTTGTGGAATGTTTTGTTCTATGCTTATTTTTTTTCTATCGTTGCTTATTTTTATCAGTCCTTTTTCAGAAGGCATCCATATTTCATTTTGCCCGGGTTGGAAGAAACTGCCGGAAGGGTATTGTTCTTCATCTGCAAAAACTTCGCTGTATTTATTTTCTGTTTCATCATAGCTAAAGATTTTGCTTTCTTCGGTAGAAATAAATACTCTTTTATTAGCATGGTCGTAGTCTATTCCCATCACATAAGCATAGTAGCCACCACTACCAATAAAACGAAATTGCTTTGTGTCAGTGTTAAGCAACACCAACCCTGTTGTGGTAGCCAGCCAAAATTCATGGTCGCTTTTTACTGAAAATTTCTGAATAGACTTGTATTTGTATTGTTTAATTGTAGGGTTACTCCGGGCAAAACGAGGCCAGTCATAATAGGTAAACTTATCCCTGCTGGCATCATAACTGCAAAATTCATGGACATCAGATGCTATCCACACCAGGTCGTTTTTATCTATCATAATATCCCATACTAAAAAGTTAGGCACTGCCCGTACTGATGTATCGGGGTCTGGCATCATACACGTCCAGTTATTAGCAGCGGGGTCATATATATTCAGTCCCTCCATGGTGGCTACCCATATTCGCCCCCTGCTGTCTTCAGCTATATCATTTATTATTTCGTTGGAAATGGAATTACCGGCTGAAGGTCGAAACGTTTTAAATGAATGTCCGTCATACCTGTTCAACCCATTGCGGGTACCGATCCACATAAATCCTTTTTTATCTTTATAGAAACAGGTCACCCTATTGTCTGAAAGCCCGTTTTCGGTGTTAAGGTTCTTTGTTTTAAAATATACCTGTGCCATGCTGTTACATGGAAGCAGGAACAGTTGTAATGAAAAAATGATTTGTATAAATTTCTTGGAAGCCAATAGCAAGTATATATTTCCAAATATATCCTTTCTTGCGTTTTAATGAACCCGGTTTCCAGGAAGGCGTTGATTTACTTCTTCCTGCTCCAAACAATAAAATCTGTTTGCGGAATTTTTTCAATGCCTAGTTGGCGAAGCATATTTACTAATTGACCACGATGATAAGTGCCGTGATTAAATACATGCAATATCATTTGGCAAACCGGCTGCTTATACATTTCTCTTTTTGCTGTGTAGTATTGAAAGACATGTTCAAGCATTGGATCAGTAGCACTGTTCACCCATTCCTGCCATTGCCGGTTTTGTTGTAATAATTCAGTGGAAAGTTCCTGCATCGAGCCTTTAAATGTTTCCATAGGCGAATTAATTCTTTCCTGCAGTTTCATTCTTTGCCACCAAACACTTTCAGCATTTAACATGTGCAGGACCGTTGCATATAAGTTTTTAAAGCTACTCGGTAATTCCTGGTTTTGTTTTTCTGCCGGTAAGGCGACAATAATTTCCAATAGCTTCTGATTGGCCCAGATATTATAGGCGGCTAATTGTGAAAGGGTATCTTTCATGGTTCGATCGCTTGGTAGTGATTTGTGTGAAGCTTTTACAGCTGAAGTTGAAATCATTTACATTTGAGATTCAAATTATTATTTTCTCTCCTGATAAATATCGTGATCAAAAATTTTAATATGGATAAAAGTTTTCCACTTTCCGGTTTTGGTTCAGCGGCTTTGCATGCCGGTCACAAGCAAGATCCGCTATATGCACATGTAACTCCGATTTATGCCTCATCAACGTTCGTTTATGATGAAGCTGAACAGGGAATGCGTCGTTTTAGCGGCGAAGAAGAAGGATATATCTACAGTCGTTGGGGTAATCCCAACTTTACTGAAGCAGAAAATAAGATCGCGGCGTTGGAAGCATTTGGGGTAAAAGACGACCAGGGGAATCCTTTGCAATTAAAAGCATTTCTTCATGCATCAGGAATGGCAGCACTGACAACTTTAATGATCAGCAGTCTGAAAAAAGGGGATAAGATACTTTCTCATTATTCGCTTTACAGTGGTCTTGAAGAAATGATAACAAGAATCCTTCCGCAATTTGGCATCGAACCGGTCATTGTTGATCTCAGGGATCTGAATAAGGCAGTTGCCGCTATTAAAGCAAACCCGGAAATTAAAATGATGTACCTGGAAACTCCGGCTAATCCAACTATTCAATGCGTGGATTTGGAAGAACTAACAAAGATCGCCAAGGCAAATAACCTGCTTGTTGCAGTTGACAATACTTTCGCCACTCCTTATCTACAGCAACCTTTTAAATATGGTGTTGATTTTGTATTTCACAGCACCACGAAGTTCTTAAATGGGCATGGTACGGCAATTGGCGGTGTTTTGCTGGGAAAGGATCTTGAAAATATGAATGGTCATGTAAAAAAGACTTATCGTATTCTTGGAGTCAACAGTAATCCATTTGATGCATTTCTTTTAACACAGGGAATGAAAACACTTGAACTAAGAATGGATCGCCATTGTTTTAATGCAATGAAAGTGGCAGAGTTTCTCAACAGTCATTCAGCAATCTCAAAAGTCAACTATGCTGGTCTCCCTTCGCATCCCGATCATAAAGTAGCCATGAAGCAAATGAAACATGGTGGTGGAATGTTAAGTTTTGAAATGAAAAATGGATTGAGAGCCAGCATTGATTTCATGAACAAACTAAAAATGTGTGTTCGTACAGTTTCATTGGGTACGGCAGAAAGTATTCTTTGCCATCCTGCATCAATGACGCATGCCGGTACACCCAAAGAAAGTCGGGAAAAATATGGCATTACCGACGGGTTGATAAGGATGAGTGTGGGACTGGAAAATATTCAGGATATTCTAAATGACCTTGAGCAGGCTCTTAAATAAACATTTCATTATTCCATAACTTCGGTTAGCTACTTTCATCATCAAAAACTACTGTATGAAAAAATCGCTTTTATTTTTCAGTACTATCATATTATTTATTTGTGCGGTCGCACAAACACCTGCTGATCCAAGACTTAAGGGACTTGATACTTTTGCATTAAGACTTTTAAAAGAATGGGATGCTCCCGGTGTTACAATCGCTGTAGTGGAAAAAAACAAAGTCATCTACACGGGTGGTTTTGGGTATCGTGATTATGAAAAGAAATTACCCGTCACCGAAAATACATTGTTTGCTATTGGATCCTGTACTAAAGCATTTACAGCCTCTATTCTTGGTATGCTGGAAAAAGAAGGGAAAGTAAGCCTGGATAAACCTGTAAGAGATTATTTACCCGAACTGGTTTTTAAAAACGACTATACCAATAAACATGCAACGCTACGTGATATGATGTGTCATCGTACAGGATTGCCACGGCATGATTATTCCTGGTACGGCTCTACTGCGAGCCGCAATGAGTTGCTTGCGAGGGTACAATACCAGGAACCAACTTTTGAATTAAGAGAAAGATACCAGTACAATAATTTTATGTTCATGGCACAGGGAATAGTAATTGAAAAACTAACGGGTAAAAGCTGGGAAGAAAATATGCGGGAAAGAATTTTCAAACCGTTGGGTATGAACAAAACCAACATGTCTGTTATTGAAATGGAAAAATCGGATGATCGTTCACTTGCATATTCATCAGCGAATAATAAGATCAAAGCAATTCCTTATAGAAATATTGATGCGATCGGGCCCGCTGGCTCTATAAACAGTTGCGCAAAGGATATGGCTAACTGGCTTATCACATGGATCAACGATGGAAAATTTAACGGCAAAGAAATTATTCCTCCAGGTTACCGCTCGCAGGCAATCACATCCCAAATTTCCCCGGGCGGTGGCTTACCGGGTCCAGAAAATCCTGACCTGCATATGAGCGGATATGGATTAGCATGGGGCATAAGCAGCTATCGCGGACATTATCGTGTAGAACACGGTGGAGGTATTGATGGATTTATCACATCTACTTCATTTTTCCCCTCAGACAGTATTGGAATATTTGTAGTCACTAATCAGGGTACTCCTACAACAAGCATCAGGAATTTTATTGCAGACAGAATGTTGAAGCTCTCTTATCGTCCATGGGGCAAAACAGCTTTAGCAGATAAGCTGAAAGCAGATTCAACTGCAAGAAAGACTCCCAATAACGATAGCATTAATCGTAAAACAGGCACCACACCTTCTCATAAGATGGATGATTATGCAGGTTCTTTTGAGAACAAAGGATATGGGATCATAAAAATATTCAGGGAAAAA
>DASUTO010000500.1:0-15741 GCA_036374555.1 Chitinophagaceae bacterium | reverse complement strand
TATAGAATTGCGTAGTTGGTATCTTATCAAAAAAGTTTTTCCATTTTACACCCCCATTATAAGTCAGCGTAACACCACCATCATTACCAACGATCATGCGGTCCGGATCATTTTCGTCGATCCACATTGCATGATTGTCGCCATGGGTCCAATCGCCGGTTGTATCGGTTGGCTCCCAGGTTTTCCATGTCTTGCCTCCATCACGACTAACCCCTTTTGATACGCCAAATGCATATACTTCATTTTCATCTTTTGGATCAACACGTATCTGACTGAATACCCAACCATATGTTCCGGAAAAAGGTGTAAAGAAATCATGGATCTCAGCCTGTTTCTGCCATGTCTCACCCTTATTATCACTTCTGTAAATAGCGCCGCCGATTACCACTTTCTGTACCTTTCTTTCATAGCTATCCGTTTCATTTGGCCGGGGATCTCTTTTTTTATTGTGATCATCAACAAACGCATATAACACTTTGGGATTTGATGCAGCAATAGCAATTCCAATCCTTCCTGTATTTTTTGTATCAGGTAAACCATTACCAATAACCTTCCACGTTTTTCCACCGTCTGATGTTTTATATATATGATCTCCGTCCTCAGGGACCGGGTCGCTCCATCTTCTCCTTATGCGATTCCAGAAAGATGCATATAAAGTATTGGGATCAGTTGGATCGATGACCAGGTCAATGCAACCGCTTTTCTCGTTTTCGAATAAAATATTCTTCCATGTTTTTCCACCATCGGTTGTTTTGTATACACCCCGGTCTTTATTATAGGTCCATTCATTCCCGCTTGCAGCTACATAAACTATTTTTGGGTCTTTGGGATGAACAATGATCCTCGCAATGGTCCCGGAATTTTCCAGGCCAATATGTGTAAATGTTTTTCCGGCGTTTGTTGATTTATACATACCAATTCCCGTAAGCGATGCACGGAAAATATTTGCTTCTCCGGTTCCTACATATAAAATGTTTTTGTCAGATGGGGCCAGAGCAATATCGCCAATAGATTGAGTTGCTTCTTTATCAAAAATCGGCTGCCAGGTATTTCCTGCATCTTCCGTCTTCCATAAACCGCCGGTTGCAAATGCTGCATAGATAATATTAGGATCACCGGTGATACCTTCTACATCGGTGCTGCGACCACTCCGAATATCCGGTCCGACCAATCGCCATTGCAAATTTTTATACGGTGATTGTTCCAGCATTTGTTTTTGCTTTGCAAATGCAGAAAGTTTTTCTGTGCCGGTTGTTGGTTTGTTTTGCTGAGCAAATAAAGAAAGTGGCAGTAGTAGTAAGGCAAGTTTTTTCATGCAGATACCTTTAAATTATTCCTCTTTAATTTTCTGAAAACAAAAAATATCAATTTTGAAAAAAAGAAAGATAAGATATAATTATATATAAGATTCATCGGCCAGCTTCCATGTTGTATTTCAAAACCAGTTTCGCTTCTTACTTTAAATTGGTAATAGAATTTAAAAGGCCAGCCTAATTCAAAATCACCATTGACGTCTTTAGAGAACAAGTATGACAACAACGTACAAAATCCAAAAACCAGGATAGTTAAAATAGTGATTATAAATATTGTTTTTACAGGCCTCATTCAATTCGCAATTACTTTTTCAACTCATTGTTTACCGTTCTCCAGATCTTCAAAGGATTTTCATCTTTCAATTCGGCTGGCAATAAATCATTCGGCCAATTCTGAAATGCAATAGGTCTTGCGAATCTTTTTATTCCATCAGCGCCAACTGAAGTAAACCTGGAATCCGTAGTTGCTGGGAAAGGCCCTCCATGATGCATGCTTAAACATACTTCAACTCCTGTAGGCACTCCATTTAAAATAAACCGACCACAAATATTTTTTACTGCTTCAACTAACTCTTCATTGTTATTAATATCATTTTCAGTTGCCATCAGGGTTGAAGTAAGCTGGCCTTCCAAATGTTTTGCAACTTCGATCATTTCATTCATGTCTTTGCAACGAATGATCAATGAGTATGGTCCAAATACCTCCTTATGTAAAACAGGATTATTTAAAAAGGCCTGGCCCGATGCGGAAGCGATTGTTGGTGCTCCCTGGTTAATGATGGGTTCTGTTTCAGAAACAGCTATCATTTCAACACCTTCCTGCGCAAGCACGTTCGCCCTATTCTCCACATAGCTTTTAAATATGCCAGGATGCAACATTTCACCGGGCGAAGCTTTTTTAATTTCCTCTTTCAATGCAGCAGCAAAAATGTCGAGAAACATGCTCTCCATCCCTATGATAAGCCCGGGGTTGGTGCAAAATTGTCCAACACCTAATGTAATAGAGCCAGCATACATTGTTGCAATATCGGCGGCAGATGATCTTAATTTTTCCGGCAACAAAAAAACAGGATTAATACTTCCCATTTCTGAAAAAACAGGAATGGGTTCTTTACGTTGATTGGCCCAATCGAATAATTGTTTACCACCGATAAATGACCCGGTAAAGGCAACAGCTTTTGTATGCGGATGCATCACCAATGCTTTACCAACTTCAAATGAAACGCCATGCACATGAGCAAAGATCCCTTTAGGCATTTTACATTTATCGGCTGCTATTAAAATTGCATTGGCCACGGTTTCGGATGTTTGCGGGTGTGCGGGATGTGCTTTAATAATAACGGGGCAACCGGCTGCAAATGCACACGCCGTATCACCACCAGCAGTTGAATATGCAAAAGGAAAATTAGAAGAACCAAAAACAACAACAGGCCCAAGGGGTACCAACATTTTTCTTATATCAGGTTTTGGCGGATCTTTTTCCGGGATAGCTGTATCAATTCTGGCTTCCAGCCACTCTCCTCTTTCACATGCTTCAGCATAAGAGTTCAATTGAAAAATTGTTCTGCCTCTTTCATTTCTCATTCTTGCCTCGGGCAGATTTGTTTCTCTCGTTGAGGTTTGAATCAACTCGTCGCCACATGCTTCTAATTCTATGGCAATTGCTCGCATGAAATCTGCCCGTTGCTTCAAACTCATTTTCCTGTAAATGTGAAATGCATTCCATGCCTGCTGCATCACTTCATTTATCTCATTGGTTGTTGCATCTTTAAACATCGTCATCTATCTATTTTGCAAATTCTAAATCTTGAAATGCTAATAAAGGCCTTTTGCTGATCGCCTCATTAATGATCTTCAAAATTCGTTCCCGTTCCTCACCGACCAAAGTTAGTCGGGGAGCTCTTACGTATTCAGTTCCGATACCAGTTTGTTTAGCGGCCAACTTTATATATTGAACCAACTTTGAATGAATATCCAGTTCAAGCAATGGCATGAACCATCGATAGATCATTGTTGCTTCTTCTATCTTACCAGCTTTAACTAAATTATAGATCGCAGTTGTTTCTTTTGGAAACGCATCCACAAGGCCTGCTACCCATCCATCCGCACCGAGACAAAGTTCTTCCATTGCTAAAGTATCTACCCCACACAACACTTTTATCCTGTCGCCAAAACGATTTTTCATCCTTGTAAGATTTGTTACATCTCTTGAACTTTCTTTCAACGCCGTGATATTTTCGCATTCGATCAATTCATCAAACATCTCTGGTCTTGTATCAATTTTATAGTCCGGAGGATTATTGTAGATCATGATCGGCAGATCAGTTGATCTTGCTACCGCTTTAAAATAACTGATCGTTTCCCTGTCATCGCTTTTATATCGCATTGGTGGCAGCAACATGATCCCGTCGGCCCCCCATTTTTTTGCGTTCACTGCCTGCTTCAACGCATCGGCTGTAGTGGATTCTGCAATATTCATGATGACAGGAATATCTTCATTCAGGTATTCGACAGAAAATTCAACCAGCTCTTCTTTTTCTTTTTCTGTTATTGTACTGGCCTCCCCCAGTGAGCCGCCAATAATAATTCCATGAACACCTGCTGCCACCTGGGCGGCAAGATTTTTTTCATACATATCAAGATCAAGCTCTTCTTTTTCAGTAAAAGGTGTGAGCAGAGCGGGAAAAACTCCTTTCCATTCAAATGACATATAAATTGATTTTGTGCAAAGCTACACCCGTGTCACTAAAAATAAGCTGCACGTTTTAACCCAAACTGATACTATTTTAACCAGTTTATAAAATTCCTTAGATCATTTCAACTAATTTAGTACAATGAAGGTTGTTCCGTTCCAGATCCCAAAGAATACAGAAGAAGCATTTCGTGTGCAGGTCGATGACCTGCCGCATCTTTATAATCACCTGCACCAGCATCCCGAAATTCAACTGACACTTATCAAAGAAAGTAATGGCACCCTGGTAGCCGGCGACTATGTTGGTCCGTTTCACGCTGGTGATGTGTTTGTGATCGGCGGCAATCAACCTCATGTTTTTAGAAATGATGAAAAGTTTTTTAAAAAAAGATCAAAAGCAGTTGCCATTACAATTTTCTTTGATGAGACCACTTTCGGCGAAAATTTTTGGTTGCTGGAAGAAATGAAATCGCTTCAGCAATTCCTAAAAAACAGTTCGGGTGGATTTAGAATAACGGGACGTAAAAAAAAGTCAATCGCTGAAAATTTAGTATCGATAGCCAATGCAAAGGGGATTGACCGGCTGATCATCTTCCTCGAAATATTAAAACTGCTTTCCAGCAGGAAAGAAATGCATTCGCTGGCAACGCCGGTCATTCAACGTAATATTAAATCATATGATGGCAGCAGGCTGAACAAAGTGATCGAGTTCACCTTTAAAGAGTTTCAACGTCCAATTACATTAAAAGAGGTGGCGGACCTGGCTAATCTTACACCTGAAGCATTTTGTAAGTATTTTAAAACAAGAACGCGGAAAACGTATATCAATTTTTTGAACGAGATCCGGGTCAATCATGCTTGTCGCCTACTGACAGAGGATAAAAGCATCTCGGCCATTTGCTACGATTGTGGCTTTATGAATCTCTCAAATTTCAACCGGATATTTAAGAAAATAAAGCAGGTACCACCGGGCGGGTGGAGGAAAATAATCGCTCATTAAAATTTTAACACCTGCTTCCAACTGTTTGCATCAATTTTGCGACTTAATAAGTATATGAAACGATTTTTCCCGTGTGTCTTATTTCTTTCTTTGGGCTTTTTGAGTAATGCTCAAAAAATTGACAGCATTTCTTTCCACCTTTACACAGATAGTCTGAAAAAAGGAACACATAATTATATAAATGTTGATGGCAAAACATCCGATGGTAGATGGAAACCTCTTACAGCAAAGGACCTCACTCTCACTTCAAGTTATGGGACGTTTGAAGGCACAGAATTAGTTCTTCCTGATAATCCAACAGTTGAAAAACTAACAATCAAAGCAGTTTTAAGATCTGATCCGAAATTATGGAAAGAAATAACTATCTGGATAAAGAAAAAACCCGACGATGAGAGATTACCTTCTAACGAAGAAATTCTGAAAAACAAATCACAAAAAACAGGCAAATCAAAAGGCGGCAAATAAAATTTAAAACATTAGAGATTCAAACAACCCGACTGCCTTCATCCCCTTATCTTTGCCGCGGCAGGTCTTACACGACCAGCTCCTGCTGAACCTCCCCAGGGCCGGAAGGCAGCAAGGATAAGTGGTTGTAGCGGTGCGATGTGAGGAGCCTGCCATTTTTTTATTCTCCCCATCCAAAGTCATTTCAATGGGTCTACTTAGGGACAACACGGCAAGGGCCAAACAAATCATTTCTATTTTCTGGATAATGCTGGGCCTCACTATCACTAATATGGGAGCGTTGGCATGGCGGTATTTCCTGTTAGCTGATGTCCAAACCAACCCGGATAATATTGACATGAATATGATCAATGCAAGTGATACACTGATCATTGTTGTTAATGTTGCACATATTGTCATTGTTATCCTTACCATTGTTTTTTTTATTATGTGGTTTAGAAGGGCTTACTATAATTTGCATATGTTGCCCTGGAATAATGCAAGACATACAGAAGGATGGGCAGCAGGTAGTTGGTTTGTGCCAATCGTTTGGTGGTGGTGGCCTTACCAGATCATGATGGATATTTGGAGAGGAACTCAATATGCTCTGAAAGAAAGACTCGGAGAACCACGATCTGCGGCTATAGTCGGTTGGTGGTGGGCTTTGCATATTATAACTAATGTCTATAACAATGTATCCACTCGTATCGGTTGGAATGCAGAGCAGGATATTGACTCACTCTTAACTTCGACAAAAGTGGATTTTATAGGAGAAATATTAACAATACCAGCTATCATTATTACAATAATAATGATCCAGCGCACAAATATTTTTGAAAGAGAGTTGATGATTCAGGCAGAAACGCCGGCTGACAGCATTTTTTCGGAGCATTACACACCACCGCAAGAAGGTACCGATGCAAAAATCATAACAGGCGTTACCGAGCCAAAAATTTAAAAATTAAAATATAAAATAATCATGAAATTTTTTATTGACACTGCCAACCTTGCACAAATCAAAGAAGCAAATGAATTAGGAATTCTTGATGGCGTTACCACCAACCCATCTTTGATGGCGAAAGAAGGCATAAAAGGTACTGATGCTGTAATGGCACATTACAAAACCATTTGTGAAATGGTCAATGGAGACATTAGCGCAGAAGTGATCTCCACTGATTTTAAAAGTATCGTAGAAGAAGGAAAGAAACTGGCTGCGATCCATAAGAATATTGTTGTAAAAGTGCCCATGATAAAAGACGGTGTAAAAGCTATCAAATGGTTCACCGATAATGGCATTCGTACAAATTGTACACTTTGTTTTTCTGCAGGCCAGGCAATACTTGCTGCTAAAGCAGGAGCTGCTTATATCTCTCCTTTTATTGGTCGGATCGATGATAGTGGCTGGGATGGCGTTCAATTGATCGAACAAATTGTTCAGATCTATTCAATACAGGGTTATAAAACAGAAGTGCTGGCTGCTTCGATCCGTAATCCAAATCATATTGTTCAGTGTGCACAGGCAGGCGCCGATGTTTGCACCTGTCCTCTTGAATCTATTCTTGGCTTATTAAAACACCCGCTTACTGATATAGGGCTTGCTAAATTCTTGGAAGACGCGAAGAAGATGTAGTCTATAGTCGGGAGTCAGAAGTCCGAAGTAACGATTCCAAAAATTGATTATTCGTTAAAAACTTGAATAGAATCACTGTTGAACACTTCGCTTTACTCAGTGCAGGCTCTACGTCGCAAGTAACTTTTTAACCGGAGCGGTGAAGCTGGCTAAATAAAATACTAAGGTCTTGCAAGGATTGAATTAAGTGTAGTAAAACCGATCAATTCATCAGACCGGCCGCCAAAAGGGCGATAGTAAACCAAAACAAGGTAAACGTTCTCTGTGCTGGTATAATTTCCTTCAGTATTTTCAAAGCTTACCTGTTCACCACTTCTCTTTACGGGCACTGTGACGTATGAATAATCATAAAACCCTTGCTTAAGTAAAAGTGTTTTCTCATACGCACCTTTCTCCATATTAAATTCCATTTTGGAGTTTTCATTGGTTTCGTAATTTGTAAACTCACCAAATAAATAAATATCCCGCCCGGGATACTGAACGTTGCCAGGCGGAAAGAATGAAAAATGTGTATACACATAATCTGACTGCCAGAATGGATTTACATTATCCGTTGTTTCAATGGTGTAAAAGCCATTCATGTCCCGGTAGTAATGATATATCTGTTGCTTTCTTTCATTATCCGGTACTATATAAACATCCGTCCTGGTAGGTTGTTTATCGAGGCGTTGCATTCGTTCACTCATTAGCCGGATACTTCGCAGATCGATCCATCGCCATTCTTTACCTGCAGGAAATGAATTAGCTGATTCATCACTGTATTCGAAATAATTGCCCCGGTAAATTGATGGTCTTAGTAAATAAGAGGCCATTGGCCATGCATAGTTTTGCAGCAATACAACTTTTACATCCTGTTGGTTAAAGACATTCAGTGTTGGAAGCAGGCTGACGCCAACCTGCAGTTTCTGATGAGTTCTGAAAAGGCTTCCGCTATATGGCTGTAACACCTGGCCGGTAATGGAAGCCTTGGTGTCGACAACAAGAAACCGTTTTGTAAAAACAAGTTTTGTAGTATCGTTGTCGAGAAAAACTTTTAATAAATAATTACCTGACCTGGTAGGCGCACAGTTTCTATCCGGCAATTTTGCATAATAGTTCGTGTATCTTACAAATGCGATGGAAGAATTGCGATAAGTAGATAGCCGCATAGTTTGAAATCCCCTTATATAATCAAAGGGCCGAAGATCTGTTGGTGACCAATCGGCATTGCAAAGCTGGTATGTGTAATAATAATTTTTTATGCCACCATCAAGATCATCAAAATACAGGTCCAGGTCTTCAAGACTATGCAGGCTGATAATTGGATAAGCATAAGGATTATTTAGTTTATGCAGCTTAACAGACTTGATGTTTGCTTTGTAAATATGATCAGGTACCTGGCTTTTTGCGGCCAATGTTATTGATAAAAGCACGAATAGAATTGTATGTTTCATTTAACTGTTTAAATAAACCTTAAATCGTCAATAATATTGTGAAATTATGATGAAAAAGAGGATAAATCTCTTTCTACAGTTACTTTTGACAGACAAAATTCAGACCTTGGACGTTGCAGGCTTTATCGCAAATAGAATAGCATTTAACCGTCAAAATTCTTTTTCCCGGTTCATTATCCGTCTTTCCACTGGCGCTACTATTGTTAGTGTGGCGGTCATGATCATTACACTTGCCCTTGTAAATGGCTTCCAGGAAACAGTAAGTAATAAAGTCTTCAGCTTTTCAGGGCATATAAGAGTTCAATATAAACAGGCATTGAGCGGACCTATCACCGAAGAGGTCCCGATCGAAAGAGATCCAAATGTGGAAGCAGCTATTAAAAGTGATGGCCGTGTGAAAAGTATGCACCCCTATGCTACCCGCTATTCCATATTAAAATCCGGCGATGCGATGGAAGGTGTTTTATTAAAAGGCCTTAGTAAAGAATTTGATGTTGATCTTCTGAAACCGTTTTTAAAAGAAGGTCGCTGGATAAATTTCAGTGACAAGAGTTATTCCCGTGAAATTGTTCTTTCCTCTCATACAGCAAAGCAATTACAGGTGAAACTCAACGATAGCATCCGGATCTATTTTATCAGGCCTAATGGCACATTAAGACCAGATAAACTCGAAATTGTAGGGATCTATAAAACAGGAATCGATGACTACGATAAGCAAATTTCGATTGGTGATCTTAAATTGATAAGAAGGCTGAACGATTGGAACGAAAATGAAGTTGGCGGCTATGAAGTTTTTCTCCATGATTTTGATAAAATGGAGAAAACAAGTGATGACCTTTATGCGCTGCCTGCTTTTCCTCAAACATGGGATACACAACCGATACGAAGCATTTATCCGAATATCTTTGATTGGCTGAATCTACAAAATCTTACACGCAATGTTCTGATCGGGTTTATGGTACTTGTTGCGGTAATAAATCTTATTACATGCCTGATCATTTTGGTACTTGAACGCATACGAATGGTTGGTGTATTAAAAGCTCTTGGAGCAACGGATTGGACAGTGCAAAAAATATTTCTGCGACATTCAATTATCATCACACTGATCGGGATTTTCTTTGGCGCCGTCTTGGGACTTGGATTATTATATGTTCAAAAAGCTACCGGTTTCATAAAGCTGAACGAAGAAGCATATTATATGAGTGAAGCTGCCGTAAAAATTATTTGGTGGCAGGTATTGCTCGTTTGTATTCTTACTTTCCTGGTTAGTTTGCTTATTCTTATGATCCCAACTTACATTGTAAAAAAAGTGAAGCCTGTGAAAGCTATACAATTCAGGTAAAGATCTTACACTAAGTGGGATAAAATGATACCCGTAGCAACTCCTGCATTCAATGATTCAGCCTTTCCTTTTCCCGGTATGGTGATCTGGACATTGGCAAGCTTTAATATTCCTTCGTTGATTCCCCTTGACTCATTGCCAATAACAATAATCCCTTCGTTGATCTTTTCCATTTTAGTGATATCCTTCCCATTTAACACGGCTGCATAAATTCGTACTACTTTGTTTTCTTCCAATAAGGATAGGATGTCCGTGTATTCGACCCTAACCCTGCTAATACTTCCCATTGAGGACTGTACCACTTTAGGATTATATACATCAACACAATCGGTACTGCAAAAAATATTCTTTATCCCAAACCAGTCAGCAAGCCTGATAATAGTACCCATATTTCCCGGGTCTTGTATAATATCTAAAGCCAATGATATTGATCCTTTGATCTCCGGGGCGTTTTTCCATTGTATTTTTTCAATAACGGCTAATACCTGGTTCGGAGTTATTAGTTGTGAAATCTTTTCTAATTCACTTAATGATACCTCAATAACTTCTGAATGAGCACTTGCATTTTCATGTTCATCTATCCATTCTTTCAAAGCATAAAGTTGAACGATCCTGCAATTTCCTGCCATTAACAATTCACTTACTAATTTGGGGCCTTCTGCAATAAAGCGATTCTCTTCATCTCTTGATTTTTTCTGGCCTAAACTTTGAATATATTTGACCTGATTTTTCGTAATCATAATTTCTTTTATTTTAACATGTTAGAAGCCAAGCCCCAGAATTTTCTAACTGCCCCCATCGCAGTAGCTGTTGCTATTATTTTGCTGGCTTCATGCAAGGTGATTCCTAAAGATTACCCCATTGATAAGCCCTTCGTTTTTGAAACAAATATCAAGCTTGAAGGCAATTTCACCAAAGAAGAAAAAGATGCATTAACCACCCAGTTGAGAAACCAGCTTGATGATAGTATGAGAGCAAAAATAGTTTATAAGCTCATCTACAAAGGGATCAACCGACCAGTCCTGGAAAAACCTCCTGTTTTTGACAGTGCCAGCGCCGATCGCTCAGTGCTCTTTATGAAAGCATTGCTTAACAAATTTGGCTATTTACGCAATACAATTACTTATGATGATACTGTAATTGTAAGGGGAGATTCAAATTCGAGGCAACTTCGGACTATTGTCAATTTTAATGTAATACCCAACCACCAGTTTAAGATCGATTCAATTAGTCATGTAATAAATAGCAATGATTTGCAGGCATTGACCGATGCTTCAAGCTCAAAAACGCTTTTAAAAAAAGGAGATCCTTTTGCCCAGCAATTGGTCTCAGAAGAATTGAACAGATTGGTTGAGCTCTATCGTGAGAACGGTTATCTTAAATTCAGTTTTGAAGAGCTTTCCGGAGTTTGGGACACGCTGAATCTTGCCATCTTACGTCCAAGTATTGACCCTTTTGATATACAAATGATCGAAGAACTAAGACGAAGGCGTGATTCCCCGACAGCCGATATTGAAATAAGATTGAGACCCGGCTATAATGTCGACAAGCTGAAAAAATATTTTGTCGGCAATACGACGATCTACCCGGATTTTAACATACTCGATTCGGCGGGCAAAACGCCAACGAGATTTGTTTATGACAGCAATTTCACCTTCATCACTTACAGAAATTTATTCAGGAAAAAATTTATTGCACAAAACATATACTTCCGGAAGGGTGATCTTTATAATGAAAGGAGATTTGTAAAAACAATTAACCGCTTTAATAGCTTGGGTGCATGGCGGGTTGTGAATGTCGAACAAATACCAAGAGGGCAAACCGATACAGTAGATGTTGAATTATACCTTACACCGGCAAATAAATACTCTTTCACGGCAAATATTGAAGGCAGCTTTAACAGTAGTAACAGCATTAACCTGGAAGAAAATCTCGTAGGTGTTGGCGGAAATGTGCAGCTAACAAATTACAATTTTGGAAAAGCAGCTAACAGGTCTTCTACTACTGCCCGGTACACTACTGAATTAAATACCGAAGGAGAATTTGTAAAAACAATTCAAACCAGCATCAGCCATTCGATCGTTTTTCCTAAGCCCATACCCAATTCAAATTGGATGCCCGCCAGATTCAGAGATAATTTCAGAACCAACCTGAGTTTCGCATTGGCAAATACAGAACGAAAAGATTTTTTTAACCTCACTTCGTTGAATGCAGCCTGGGGTTACAGCTTTCAATGGAATAATAAAGCGGCCTTCGTAAGACTTCCTAATATTGAATTTGCGCACATAATAAAGAGAGATAGCCTCAACGATTTTTTGAATGAAAACCCATCTCTTAAAACAGTCTTTCCGGAAAATGGATTAGTATTATCGCTTCAGGCAGGATTTTCTGTTCGTGGCGGCAAGAGAAAGGCTTCACAGATCTTCCGGGTCAATTTTGAGGAATCCGGTTTGCTCGCCAGCCACATCGATATTAAAGTACTTGACAGCCTTTTCAAATTTGTCAAGGTTGATGCAGAGTTCATCAGGAACATGCAACTGGCCGGAAAAAAATCCTTTTTAATTCGCGGTTACATTGGGGCTGGATTCTCTTTCGCAACAAGGGAAAGACCATTGAATCCACAAATGCCATTTTTTAAGCAATTTACCGCCGGTGGTCCATATAGCATGAGGGCATGGGGTATACGATTATTGGGCCCTGGATCTACCCTGGCATACAGAGATTCGGTTCCAATAAGATTTGGCGATTTTCAATTTGAAACGAATGCAGAGTATCGCTTTCCATTAGCAAAATTGTGGGGTTTTGATTTCAGCAGTTGCCTTTTTGTAGACGTTGGGAATGTTTGGTTTTTAAGAAAGAATCCTGATTTTCCGGATGGAACGCTTACTAGCGGAAGATTTTTAAAAGATCTTGCAGTTGGTATTGGCACCGGCCTTCGCATGGATTTTGATTTTTTAAAAGTGAGGTTGGATTATGCAGTAAAAGCCAAAGACCCCAGCCCCGAACCACATAATGTGGCCAAACAATATAAATGGTTTTATGATTTCAATCCATTTGGAGGTATTATACAGATCGGCATCAACTATCCATTTGCATTCTGATATTTTTAATCTCATTTTCCCATTCAATCATTGTCTTTGCATCCTCCAGCTTTGAATCACCAATTCTTGTACGACATAAACTGCTGAGATAGCTACCACAACCAAGTGCTTCACCAAAATCATATGCAAGACTCCTGATATAAGTACCGGTGCTACATACTACACGAAAAAAAACAACAGGCATTTCTGTTTTCGTTATTTCAAATTCTTTGATCACAATATTTCTTGGTTCTATCTTTACTTCCTTTCCTTGTCTTGCCAATTCATAAACTCTTTTACCATCAATTTTTATTGCCGAATGTGCCGGCGGCACCTGCATTATCCCGCCAATAAACTGTTTTGTTGTATTTAAGATCTTTTCTTCTGTGATCTCATTGATGTCTTTAAAATTTACCGGTTCACTTTCCAGGTCATAAGTAGGTGTGGTGGCGCCGAGAGTAAAACTGCCGGTGTACTCTTTCTCCTGTGCCATGTATTCATTTATTCTCTTTGTGAATTTGCCTGTGCATACGATCAATAACCCGGTTGCCAATGGATCAAGTGTGCCCGCATGACCGACTTTCTTTATACGGATCAGATTCCTGATCTTCCTTACCACATCGAATGAGGTCCATTCAATTGGTTTATCGATCAATAACACTTGTCCTTCTTCAAAAATATTCACTGAGTTTGAGGTTTGATGTTCGAAGTTCGAGCTTACCGAATGAACCTCCAACTTTAACTTAACATCAAACATAAAACTTCAAACCTTAAACTTTAAATGGCTTGTCTTGCTTTTAACTCAAGATATTTATTCACGGTATTTACGGTAAGATTTTCCGGCGTAGTAAGAATGGAAAGTATACCATGATTCTGAAGTTCTTTCACGATCATTTTCTTCTCGTGCATAAATTTTTCAGCAACTGTTTTTACATAAACACCTTCTATATCCTTCGCTTTTTTGGCTGACAGGTCTTTTAATTCAGTGTTCTCAAAAAAAACAACTAATAACAAATGATGTTTTGCGATCATGCGCAGGTATGGTAATTGACGTTGCATGCCTCCGAAAGATTCAAAATTTGTAAACAAGATCAGCAAACTCCTATGCCGAACATTTGCCCTTACTTGTTTGTATAACATCTCAAAATCACTTTCCAAAAACCTTGTGGTTTGATTATAGAGTATCTGCAAAACATTTTGCAATTGTGTTGCCTTTTTATCAGCGGGAAGAATGGTTCCGATCTTTTCAGCAAATGTGATAAGACCAAAACGATCATGGCGGCGTAAACTAACATTGCACATCACAAGCGATGCATTGATCGCATAATCCAATAAGGAAAGCTTATCAAACGGCATTTTCATTAACCTGCCTTTATCAACAATACAATAAACCTGTTGAGATCTTTCATCCAAATAATTATTCACCATCAGGCCACCCTTCCTTGCAGTGGCTTTCCAGTTAATGATCCGTATATCGTCGCCTCTTGTATATTCTTTCACATGTTCAAACTCCAGGCTAAGACCAAGCTTTCTTAATTTTTTAGTTCCGGCTTCATTTGTTTGGGCATCTCTTGCTATAAGATCATATTTCCTCATTTGAAAAAAAGAAGGATAAACAGGGACCATCTGCGTCGCTGCTGAGTTAAATCTCCTGTTGATAAATCCAAGCAATGAGCTTACATAAATGATCAGGTCGCCAAAACGATACTCTCCTCTTTCAACTGGCCTTAGAAAAAATCTGAATTTCTGTTCCTGGCCGGCTTTGAATGTTGTTTCAAAAAAATTATTTCTCGATTGAAACTGGTCGGGCAATTCATCGATGGCACGTATCCTGACTGAAAATGGATATGTATTTCTTACTTGCAAGACTACCGTGTTCTTGTCACCATTGCTTAATCGTTCGGCAATCACCCTGTTGGCAACAGGTTTACCCCTGAATGCAAACAAGAACATGGCATCGGTTATAAGTAGCAATAAAAAAACAGCACAGATCACTTTGACGGGTTCAAAAAAAATCGGATAGAAAAAAGAAATTAGAAATAAAATAACAATGACACCGCATGTCCAGAAAAAACGATTATTAAAAAATAAAGTCTTTAGCCAGTAATTGGCGATCAACCATAATGCACCACCCGCAAGTATTAAAAAGAAAAGCAACATGCTTAACGTGGAATTTCAATTGACTTAATAATTTTTTCGATCAGCTCATCAGCCGTTATTCCTTCCATTTCTTTTTCCGGAGATAAAATAATACGGTGTCTCATCACATGCGGCGCCACTTCAATGATATCCTCGGGTGTAATAAAATCCCGACCCTTGATGGCCCCCATTGATTTAGCAGCTTTTAAAATATTAAGCGATGCCCTTGGCGATGCTCCTAAATAAAGCGCAGGATTGTTTCTTGTTTCGTTTACAATTTTAGCAATGAACTCTAGCAGTTTTGTTTCTACATTGATTTGCATAATTGTATTTCGGTAAGCTTCGATATCAGTCGCCGCTAATACTTTGGGAACATCTTTCAAAAGGTCTTTTTGATTTAAATGATGCTGCCGTTCAAGTATCGTTACTTCTTCCTGTAAAGAAGGATAACCGATATCGATCTTAAAAAGGAACCGATCCAGTTGTGCTTCAGGCAAGCGGTAAGTGCCCTCCTGCTCTACCGGGTTTTGTGTAGCCAAAACAAGGAATGGCGGCTTCATATAATAAGTATGCCCGTCAATGGTCACCTGCCTCTCTTCCATTACTTCAAACAATGCGGCTTGTGTTTTTGCAGGGGCACGGTTTATTTCATCGATCAAAACAATATT
>DASUTO010000499.1:0-5977 GCA_036374555.1 Chitinophagaceae bacterium | reverse complement strand
CTGAAAACAGAGTATCTCAGTAAAATTTCAAGAAATACAAACAAGAATCCAATAACCAGGAAAGGCAGAAATTGTTCTTCAACCCTTGTGATCTTGCTTATATGAATATTTGATCTTTCAAGATGGTTGATATTTTCAAATGCCTCTTTAAGATCTTCACCATTACCTGCGTGACTGTATTGTCCTCCTGTTATTTCAGCCATTCTCATTAATAATTGTTCATCAAATTCAAAATTTCGCTCCCTGGATGGGGTTTGCCGTATTACATTGATTTTGTTGTTTGATCCGATTCCAATTGAATATATTTTTATATTGAACACCCTTGCAAGCTCAATTGAAGTTTCCGGAGAAATGGCTCCACCCGAATTAACTCCATCTGACAAAAAAATAATAATTTTAGTTTTACTCTTACTGTCTTTCAATCTGTTTATACTTGTTGCAATACCCGTTCCTATAACTGTTGCGGCTCCGGTTAGATCGGTGGTTGTAATATTATTGATTTGCTCAATTAAGGCACTGTTATCGGTAGTCAGGGGACACATAGTAAGACCATTGTTGCCAAAAACTACTATCCCGATCCTGTCACCAGGCCTTTCACGAACAAAATTTTTTGCTACTTCTTTTGAAGCTTCAAGCCGGTTTGGCAATAGATCTGTACTATACATACTCCCGCTTACATCAAGACAAAGCATGATGTCAATTCCCTGCCCTTCAAAAAATTGGTTTGAAAATTTATGCTGAGGCCGGGCTAATGCGATGATTAAAAAGGACAAGCCGAAACAACGAAGCATAAATGGAATATGGAAAAAAAGGGTTTTGATCCCTTTCGGTTTAGCAAGAAATTTAGTAGTACTGATCAATATGGACGGCTTTTGCTTGTTGCTCTTTATTACGTACCAAATAATAAGCAGAGGAATTACTATCAGTCCATACAGTATCCAGGGATAAGCAAACTCAATATTTTTCAACCAGGTTTCCAATTCAGTTTCAATTTTTATCAGGACTTTCCGGTCTTTAACCGGTGAAGTGCTTTAACAAAATTTCTGGCAGTTGAGATCTCCTCATTCAGGTTTTCAGCAATATCTCTGTCAGCAAACCTGACCGAATCAGCCTTTTTTGCAAGTTCATAAAATGCTGCTTTGTTTTCTTTATCCAATTCTACCCGTTCCAGTATGCCCATCCACTCTTCGGTAGTACAGTACAATACGTTTATGTCGAATTCTATAGAAAAATACTGACGACATAGCTGATATAGCTGCTGATAATATTCTTTAACTGCATCTTTATCCGGAATCTGTTTTTTTTCAAGCAGCGTTAATTGCTCCAGGATCCAATCGATGGAATTGAGCATTTCCTTTTTTGCTAACGTTTTGCTTTTTATTCTTCTTCTTTTTAAAACCGCCCATAATACAATTATCAGAACAATAACAGCAATTAAGCCAATTACTGAATTTGTTGGTGAATGAGCAGACTCTTTAGGGGTTTGCACGATATCTTTTATATCATGGTAATTTTTAAGCTGTGAAATATCAGCCGGGTATACTTTTATTTTAATGGATGGTGTATGTAAGCTAACCGGGTTACGGGTTGATCTTTTGCTGAATAACACGTTAAATGCCGGTATATCCCAGGATCCTTCGTCAAAGGAAGTCAGTATATATGTTTGCTCATAATGATTTACTCCATTTTTACTTACGGTGTCAATTTTACCTTTTTCAATCACCTCAAAATGATTAAATGTATCCGGAATTTGAGGCCACCGTACAATTGGATGTTTTTTTACATCTACATTATCTGCTGTTAATACCAGTTTGATCTGCTCCCCGATCAAGATGGAGTTACGGTTAACCGATGCGTTAATGTTTTGAGCCTGGAGTAAGGAAAAAAGTTGAAATGTTTCAACGAGGAGAAATAATATAGAAAAATTTATTGCTCTCACCGTACTCTTTGAAGAAATAGTTTCTGTAATTCTGTTATATAATTTTTTCCTGTCTCAAGCGATAATAGATCTGCACCAGCTTTCTTAAATGCCGCAGCCGCATAAGCTGAAAACTTTTGGAATTGCGCGGTGTATTGCCTGCGAATAGATTTATCCCGGGTATTTAGTAACATGGTTGAACCTGTTTCAATATCTTTTACGTGAAGCCACCCTGCATCAGGTAGCTCCTGGTCAACTTTATCATAGACTCTAAGTCCTATTACATCATGTTTGCTCGACAGAAAACATAGCGCATTTTCATACCCATCAAATGCAAAGTCACTTACTATAAAAACAATGCTCTTATGACGGGTGATATTAATCAAAAAATCAATCGGTTTAACCAGATCTGTTTTTGATGATGAAGAGTTGGCCGAAAATATTTCCTTAATCATATATTCCGTATGATCCAGGCTCTTCTGGGGTGGCAGGTATTTATCTGTTTTGTCACTGAATAATATCAGTCCGATCCTATCATTATTGAGGATAGAGGAATAAGAAAGATCAGCACAGATCCGGGTTATCATTTCCCGTTTACCCTGGGATGTGCCAAAAAGGGTGCTTGGGCTTATATCAACCAGGAGATAGATAGAAAGCTCTCTTTCTTCTTCAAACAGTTTAGTAAAATAGTGTCCCATTCGTGCTGTTACATTCCAGTCTATAAATCTCACATCATCTCCCGGTGCGTATTCTCTCACTTCTTTAAATCGTAAACCTGTCCCCTTAAAAGCGCTTCTATACCCCCCTGCAAATACATGGTTTGCCAACCATTTGCTTTTTATTTCTATTCTTCTTACTTGCCTTAATATTTCTTCAACTGACATCAAGGTGTTTTCACTTTTTTTTGAAGTAGTTCATCAATGATATCTTCAGAGGATACTCTATCGGCCTGGGCTTCATAGGTCAGGCCGATGCGATGTCGTAATACATCCTTACAAATTTCTTTAATATCGTCAGGTATAACATAGTCTCTTCCATCCATAAAAGCATTTGCTTTTGCAGCCATTGCAAGATAAATGCTTGCCCGTGGTGATGCCCCATAACTGATCTTGTTCTTAAAGTCGCCAAGCCCGTTTTTTTCGGGAAAACGAGTTGCAAAAACGATCCTGATGATATATTGCTCGATCTTTTCATCAACGACTACTTGTCTCACTAATTTTCTTGCTGCCCGTATTTCTTCTGCTGTCGTTACGACCCGAATTTGTTCCAAAGGCTCCGCTTTAATCTGGTTACGGATTATCAATTGTTCCTCAATTTCGTTAGGGTAATCTATTTTAATTTTTAACATGAATCGATCTAACTCAGCTTCAGGCAGCGGATAGGTGCCTTCTTGTTCAATTGGGTTTTGAGTGGCCAGAACAAGAAAAGGTTCATCAAGCAAAAAAGTTTGCTCTCCAATAGTAACCTGTCTTTCCTGCATCGCTTCCAGCAATGCACTTTGCACTTTAGCGGGAGCCCGGTTAATCTCATCGGCCAGGATAAAATTGGCAAAGATCGGCCCTTTGCGAACGTCGAATTTGTTAAGTTCCTGGTTATAAACTTTTGTGCCCGTTACATCTGCGGGCAAAAGATCAGGCGTAAACTGAATTCTGCTAAATCGAAGATCAAGACATTTTGCCAGGCTTTTGATAGAAAGTGTTTTAGCAAGTCCCGGAACACCCTCCAGCAGCATATGTCCGTCGCTCATTAATCCGATCAGGAGACGGTTTATCAGGTTGTGCTGGCCAATAATCACTTTACCCAACTCCTTTCTGACGTCTTGAATAAAACTCGGTGTTTGCATAATCAACCCTATGGATAACCTGATTTAATTTATTAGAAAAATTTCAGAAAATGTTTTGATAATTCTGCCTGTTTACTGCTGGATTATTAATATTCATCAGGAAAAAATAATGCCATGATTCTTTAAATCCCGTTATTTTAAAATAATTACCCATTTTAGTACAGTTATTGAAGCTTTAGTACAGTTATTGAAGTGGCTAAGACAAAATCTAAAAATCTTCAGATAAAGAGCCGGTTAAAATCGTTGCAAAAATTTAATGTATTAATACAGACTGATGTTTTCTTTCCAACATATTGAATATCTCAACTTTCTGTTTTTGCTATTGGTCCCTGTGTCATTGCTTATTTATGCATTTTTCTGGAGAAGAAAGATTCAAACTAAATTGGGAAACGTTTTATTGATTGCCCAATTTATTAAATCGTTTTCATTAAGATTATTTTTCATCAAACCTTTATTAATACTAATAGCGCTGGCTCTTTTAATAATCTCAGCTGCAAATCCCCGAAAAATTATACAGGCGGAATCTAAAAACACAGACATTGATTTAATGTTTGCATTGGATGTCAGTAATAGCATGTTGAGTGCTGATATAAACCCAACAAGACTATCGGCAGCTAAAGAGTTAATTAAAAACCTGGTCCAAACTTTAGACGTTAACCGGGTCGGTTTAATTGTTTTTGCAGAAAAAGCTTTATTGCAGTTACCCATTACACATGATACAAAAGCAGCTGAAATGTACATAAACGAGGTTAGCACTGATGCTATTCCTCAACAAGGGACATCGATCGGGGACGCTTTAGCACTATGTGACAAGTCATTAAACCTCAATGAATATAAATACAAGACTGTTGTATTAATTTCTGATGGTGAAGCTCATGATAATACAGCCATCAGGATGGCTGAACAATTACGTGAAAATGGAGTAGTTGTATATTGTATAGGGGCGGGTACTCCGCAAGGCTCTATTTTTAAAGAAGCTGGCTCAACTGAATATATGAAAGATGAAAATGGAAAAACAGTTATTTCCAGATTAAATGAGTCTCTTTTAAAGAATATCGCATCCATTACAGGTGGAAATTTTTTTCTCCTGAATGATCAAAATGATATTATACCAGCGCTGAAAAAAGAGTTTAGCAATTTTGAAAAGAAACATCCTGGTACCGGTCAGACAAGAAGTTACTATTCATATTATCAGCTGTTTCTTTTTGCGGCGATCCTTTTGATGATAATAGAAATAATGATTCCCGAAAAAAAAAGAGCGGAATGAAAATGCTGCCTACTATATGTCTTATATTTTTTATTTCAACATCTTCAGCACAGAATGTAAATAAAATTCTAAGTGATGCAGATAAGCAATATCAGAAATCTGAATACTTAAATGCAAGTAAGTTATATGAAGAAGCATTAAAAAAATCCTCAATGGATTTAACAGCTCAATACAATCTTGGCGTTGCCAGGTTCAGGCTCAATGAAACTGAAGGAGCGACGGAAGCATTTAAAAAAGCGCTTGGTCTTTCAAAAGATAAATCAATGTCTGCAAAAATATTTTATAATTCAGGTGTGGCTTTTCTTAAATCAGCAAATTATCCGGAAGCGATAACTGCCTTCAGAAATGCTTTGAAACTGAATTCAGAAGACAGGGATTGCAGAGAAAATCTTCAATTTGCAATAAATCAGAATAAAAAACAGCTTAACCAAAAGCAACAGAATTCAGGAATGAGCCAGAAGGAATTAAAAGAACAACAAAAATCAGAACAGAAACTAAGCAAGCAAGCCGCCGAAAAAATTCTTCAATCGGCACAACAGGAAGAATCCAGAATAAGAGATAGTTTGCGATCAAGAAAGTCCGGTCGACAAAACAGCGCTAGCAAAAATTGGTAGTCAACTACGGATCCGAAACTGTTGTACGTAGTGTTCTCCGTTGTCCGTAGTGTTCCTTCTTTCTTCAAATCAATAAAGAATAATAAAAGAATCTTGAGTCGTTATGCTTAGTTTGTAACTAAGCATCTGCTCCGAAGGAGCAGGCAATTAATTCGATTGGACCAATACCAGGTCACTTTACATCGATCCAAACTTTATTAAAATACTCAAGCACCTGCTGAGGTAAAGAAACATGAGCCTTACCGGCCACTGTTGTTTCCGAAAAGTTTTTGTATCCGTGAGCAATAGCCTGCTTCTTTGCTTCAAGATACTGGTAATAATATGTTCCTTTTACT
>DASUTO010000498.1:0-13371 GCA_036374555.1 Chitinophagaceae bacterium | reverse complement strand
ATTCGGTCATGGACCTGAAATCCAACCCTTTTGAAGTGGCATTTGCCACCACTTCACCAGTTACCGCATTAAAAAGCTGCTGACCATCCCCATCGCCGGTTATCCATTTCCCTGCTATATAATTTTCAAGCTTACTCATGTAGGCCAAAGATATTTTAATTTTTATAAGGAGGAGAGCAACGAAATGTCGCTGAAGTTTATCAAAAAAAGTAATCTGTTTTGAACTTGATCAATGAATTTCTATTCCAAATTGCTTTAAATGATGCAATGCATGTTTATAGAGCAATTGAATATTGGCGTCAAGATCCAGCTCGCCAAAAACAGGGTTATTAGTTTTTAAGCCCGGTTCTTTTTCAAAGACTTCGAAAAAATAGATCAGTTCCTCCTGTAATTTACCAATAGCAGCTTCCTTCGTATGTTTTTTTAATGGCGCTGGTTCTTCTGCAAGAACAGGGCTTTTAGTATTTTCTTTAAATGGTTTTTCGCTAAACATGAATTCCCGCAACCTTGGAAGTTTATCGGCTGCCGTTACAATTGGTAATTTGATCTTACCCGATGCCACCATCATTACATCTGTAAAATGTTCGATCATCTGTTGAACATTCATTTTGCCCCAGCGGGCTGGTTCATCATTCTTTAGTTTCTGTAAAAGGGCAATAAATTTTGTGCGGATGAAATCTTCCTTTTCGAAATTCATGTGGCTAGCTTAAACCCTGCAAGTTTAGCTAAAACAAGGACATAAAAAAATCCCGTCTCGCCTTAGGCGAAAGGGATCAGGATCAGTCCTTATGAATCGCCATCGCTTTATCAATAGCTTGCCTTAAGGCTGCATTGATCTCATCTACCGAACCTTCGCCATGAATGGCTTTGAATTTCCTGGTTTTCTTATAATAATCAGCCACCGGCGATGTCTCATTTGTATATACGGCAAATCTTTTCCTTATCACATCCTCGCTGTTATCGTCACTACGGCCGCTTGTTTTACCCCGCTTAAGCAACCTGTTTATTAATTCCTGCTCGGTTACCTCAAGAGCAAGCACTATTGCAATATCAGTTTTTTTGAATGATAATAATTTATCCAATGCCTGTGCCTGTGCCACCGTACGTGGATAGCCATCAAATAAAAAACCATTTACGTCTTTATGCCGGTCAAAAAAAGAACCAACCATGGCGATCGCAACATCGTCGGGAACCAACTGGCCATTATCGATGAATTTTTTTGCTTCTATGCCAAGAGGGGTTTTATTAGCGATCTCTTCACGAAGCAGGTTGCCGGTGCCAAGATGAATAAATCCATACTTTTCAACCAGCCTTTCTGCTTGGGTGCCTTTGCCGCTGCCCGGAGGGCCAAATAAAATTAAATTGAACATGTACTTGGTAACCTGTGTGAACGACAAATATAATGCAACAGGAGGAAAAATTCAGGTTGGGAATAAGGTTACGGTCAAGAACTGTTGTTTGCTCAATCTCAGCCTTAATCTCAATTATTTGTTAAGGCTACCCCCATTGTCCGGCTTTTGACAAACCAGCCAACCTTATTAGACGTAAATTTGTTTATTAAGAAACAGAACAAAATGAAACCACTATTGATATTGCTGATCGTTGCCGCTGCCTGCCAGCAATGCAGCTATTCCCAATCAACAAAAACAAAAATTGCAAAAATGGATACTATCAATAAAAAAAATAACCCGGTTTATTCAAATACTGATACCTCCAAAGTAAACCTGAGTGAAGAAGAATGGAAAAAAGTGCTTCCTGAAGATATTTACTATATAGCCCGTATGAAAGGGACTGAAAGGCCCTGGACCAGCAAATATGAAGCATTCAATGAAAAAGGAACTTATTACTGTGCGGCCTGTGGCAACGCATTGTTCAGAAGTGATACAAAGTTTGAAAGTGGCTGCGGCTGGCCAAGCTTTTATGAACCGATCAGCAAAGAGAGTATTATTTATACTGAAGATAATACCCTTGGTATGCGCAGAACCGAAGTTCAGTGCGGACGCTGCAAAGCACATTTAGGTCATGTGTTTGATGATGGTCCCAAACCGACAGGTCTGCGTTACTGCATCAATGGTGTGGTGCTTGATTTTGCAAAAGCAAAAGACGCAGAAAAGAAATATAATGAGAAGAAAGAAGGCAAGCCTGATAATTAATCTCCAAAGGAGTCCGCCGGACAATTCATTTTCCCTTTGAACTATTACTCCCTCCCGCTGAGGGAGTTTTTTATTTTCCTTAACGAACGAGCCTGCATATATTTACCACCCTAAAAATCTGTTCATGAAACAAAAGCTTAAACCATTATTCTTTTTCGTATTTACTTTTTTCTATGTCATTTCTTTTGGACAATATAACCTGAAAGACCCCCTGCCTGTAGATCCGAATGTGAAGATCGGGAAACTGGCAAATGGCCTTACTTACTATATCCGCAAAAATGTAAAGCCTGAAAAGAAATTAGAATTACGCCTGGCAGTAAATGCCGGTTCAGTTTTAGAAAACAATGATCAGCGTGGATTGGCTCACTTTATGGAACATATGGGTTTTAATGGCTCTAAAAATTTTCCAAAGAATGAGCTGGTTGATTATTTACAAAAAACCGGTGTTGAGTTTGGCGCTGATCTGAATGCTTACACAGGTTTTGATGAAACAGTTTATATTTTACCAATCCCAACTGACGACCCCACAGTTGTTGAAAAAGGGTTTACTGTGTTGGAAGATTGGGCCTTTAATAACTTATTTGATAAAAATGAAGTTGAAAAAGAACGTGGTGTTGTATTGGAAGAATCAAGACTGAGCAAAGGTTCTTTTGAAAGAATGAGCCGCCTTTATTTTCCAAGATTATTTAATGGTTCAAAATATGCAGAACGTCTACCGATCGGAACAGACGATGTATTAAAAAATTTCAAACACGAAACCCTTAAGAATTTTTACAAAACCTGGTACCGGCCCAACCTAATGGCAGTAATTGTAGTTGGTGATATTGATCCGGCAGAAGCAGAAAAAAAGATCAAGGCTCATTTCTCAAAATTTACCAACCCTGCTAATGCGACAGCAAGACCATCCATTACCCCAATAAAACAAAGAACGACCCCGGATGCCATGGTGGTCACGGATGATGAAGCCACCAATACTTTCCTGGAGATCTACAATTTTGTGAGGCCTGCAAAAAAATTAAAAACATGGGCCGATTATCGTGAAAGCACTGTTGAAGGATTGGTTAGCTCTTTAATTAATCAGCGATTGTCCGAGCTTACACAGAAAGCAAACCCTCCATTTGTTTTTGCAAACACAGGCTTTCAATCTTTCCTTCGTGGTTATAATTCTTTCAACTCTATTGCGGTATTAGGTGAAGCTCCACTGCAGGATGCCATTGATGCATTGCTTTCAGAAACGAACCGTGCAAGACAATTCGGGTTTTTACAAACAGAGCTCGACCGTGCAAAAGCAAGTTTATTGAATGTAGCAGAAAGATCTTTTAATGAAAAAGATAAATCAGAATCAGGGGCCATTATTCAGCAATACTTAAATAATTTTTTTGAAGGCAATCCTATACCCGGCGTTGAACATCGTTATAAATTTCTAAAACAGTTTCTACCAACGATCACTTTGCAGGAAATAAATGCGCTGGCTAAAAAAATGCCTTCAACAGCAAATGCATTCACCCTGGTACAGGCCCCGACTAAGATGAAGGATAATTTGCCAGGCGATGCTGACCTGCTGAAAGCCGTTGTTGCGGCAAATAACAAATCAGTAACAGCTTATGAAGAAAAGGCAGTTGCCTCCTCATTGCTTGATAAAGATCCGGTACCTGGAAAAATAACAGCTGAAACAAAAAACGAAAAGTTGGGCACCACTGATCTTACTTTAAGCAATGGTATTACAGTCACGATTAAACCTACCACACTAAAGAATGACGAAATACAAATGGACGCCTGGCGCTGGGGTGGTTTTCATAGGTTTGATCTTGCAAATAAAGAAAATGCACAATATGCTGCTGTGCTTGTCGGGCAAATGGGAGTAAAAGATATGTCACCTACTGATATTAAAAAATTTCTAGCAGGCAAAACGGTTAATGTTTTTCCTTATATCAATGCGCATGAAGAAGGCATTGAAGGCCGCAGCAGTGTAAAAGATTTTGAAACCTTTTTGCAGATGATGTATCTCTATTATACAGAGCCCCGGAAAGATGAAGGATTATATAAATCTTTTGTGACAAAAAATAAATCGGCGCTTCAATTTATAAAGCAGGATCCGCAGACCTGGTTCCAGGATAGTCTTGGAAAAATTGTCTATAATAATAACCCATGGGCTAATGAGATACCGGCATCGGAAGATTTTGATCGGTTGAATCTTGACAAGTCATTTGCCATTTACAAAGAGATATTTGGTAATGCTCACGGTATGCATTACAGTTTTGTTGGTAATATCGATGTTGAAAAAGCAAAACCACTTCTGGAAAAATATCTTGGATCATTGCCTGCCTCACCAAAAGAAAATAAATTCAAAGACAATGGCATCAGGATGGTGAAAGGATCAACAGAAGCGAATCTTAAAAAAGGAAAAGAATCGCAGGCCATGATCACCATTATGTTTGAAGGAGAAACAGAATACAACCGTGAAGAGAAAATGAATCTCGCAGCATTGCTTGAAGTATTGAATATTAAGATCATTGAAAAACTTCGTGAAGAAATGAGCGGCATTTATGGTGGTGGTATGGGGGGCACTATTTATAAAAGACCCTATGTTCATTATACAATTACTGCAGGTTTGCCCTGTGGACCGGAGAATGTCGAAAAACTCACAAAAGCATTATTTGATATAATAAAAGATGCGCAGGAAAAAGGGGTAGAACAAAAAGATCTTGATAAAGTAAAAGAAACATGGAAAAAACAATATCATGTAAACCTTCAAAGCAATGATTGGTGGCTTTCAGGCTTATCAAATGCGTGGATCGATCAAACTAATGCCGAAGGGCTTTTAGATTATGAAAAAAGAGTGGATGCGATCGGGCTTGAAGATTTACAAAAAGCAGCTAAGAAATTTTTGACATTAAATAATATGGTAAAGGCAGTTCTTTATCCCGAAAGTTCAAACATCACTCCGGGAGTAAAGACAGTAAAGCCATTTTAGGCTAAGAGATTAAAAGAGAGAAGGGGAAAAAGAGACAGGCCGAAAACTCCTTGTCTCTTTTTCTCTTTTATCCTCTTAGCCCTAATTACCTTTCATCTAATTTTTTTTCTCCCTCCTCATTTTTAAGTAAGTTTATTTTTTTAAACATCACATGAAATGAGAAAAACTATTCTGCTCGGTGCCTTCGGCACTTTGATCTGCTTATTTACTATCGCACAAAAAGTCAGTCTTGAACAATTTAAAAACTGGAAACCACGCAATATCGGCCCGGCTGGTATGAGTGGACGAATTACAGCTATTGATGCTGTTGCTTCAAACCCAAATACGATCTATGTTGGCGCTGCCTCTGGCGGTGTTTGGAAAACTGAGAACAGCGGGCATAGCTGGACACCTGTTTTTGATGATCAACCAATACAGAACATTGGCTCGATCGCCATCCAGCAAAACAATCCAAACATAGTTTGGGTGGGAACGGGTGAAGGGAATCCACGTAACTCTCTTAATCTCGGCGCAGGAATTTATAAATCATTGGATGCCGGCAAGACCTGGAAAAAAATGGGGCTTGATAAAACCATTTGCATCCATCGTGTAGTGATTGATCCGACAAATACAAATACTGTATACGTTGCTGCTATTGGTAATCCTTATGCAGTACATCCCGAAAGAGGTGTTTTTAAAACAACAGATGGCGGAGAAACATGGAATAAGATCTTATATGCTAATGACACCACCGGTTGTGCGGACCTGGTGATGGATCCTTCCAATCCCAATAAACTGATCGCAGCTATGTGGCAGTTCAGGAGAACACCATGGAACTTAAAAAGCGGTGGCATCGGAAGTGGCCTGCATATTACGGTTGACGGAGGTAAAACATGGAAAAAACTTTCGAGTGTAGATGGCTTGCCCGCAGGGCAACTTGGAAGAATAGGCGTTGCCTTTGCCCGTAGCATGCCAACAAGGGTGTATGCAAAAGTAGAAGCAACAAGAAATGGTTTGTATAAAAGTGATGATGGCGGATTTAAATGGACGTTGGTGAACAGTAATGCTGCTGACATCACTGACCGTCCATTTTATTACCAGGAAATTTATGTGGATCCTGCAAATGAAAATCGAATTTATGATGTACACTCCACAATAACGTTCAGTGAAGATGGCGGTAAGTCGTTCGCCACAATGATCCCTTATTCAGGTATTCATCCGGACCATCATGCGTGGTGGATCAATCCGAACGATCCCAATTTAATTATAGAAGGTAATGATGGCGGCATCGGTATTTCAAGAGACAGGGGGAAGACTTGGGTGTTTGATGAAAAAATTCCTGTGGGGCAATTTTATCATATCAATGTTGACAATGAAATGCCCTATAATGTAATGGGTGGTATGCAGGACAATGGAAGCTGGCATGGCCCCGGTTATTCATGGACAAACGGTGGCATTAGAAATTATTACTGGAATAATGTGGGTGGTGGCGATGGATTTGATGTGATGCCTGATGCAGAAGATGCAAGTTGGGTGTATAGTATGAGCCAGGGAGGAAATGTTGGAAAGCGAAATTGGAAAACCGGCGAAAGCTGGTTCGTAAAACCTCCGTCATTAGATCCCTCTCTTGTGTTGCGCTGGAACTGGAACTCTGCGATAGCACAAGATCCATTTGATAAAAAAACGATCTATTATGGCAGCCAGTTCTTACATAAGAGTACGAATAAAGGAGTGAGCTGGGAAACGATCTCTCCCGATCTTACGACGAATGATACAGTAAAAATTAAAGCCTATCAAAATACCGGTGGATTAACATTAGATATCACTGGTGCAGAAACTCATTGTACAATTCTTGGAATAGCACCATCACCAAAAGAACAGGGAGTAATATGGGTTGGAACCGATGATGGCAATGTTCAATTAACAAGAGACGGAGGAAAAACCTGGACAAATTTCCGCGGAAAGATTGCCGGTATGCCGCTAAGCTGTTGGATACCGCAGGTTGTTGCATCACGTCACAATGCAGGAGAAGTTTTTGTTGTTGCTAATGATTATCGTCGTGGTGATTTCATGCCCTATATTTTCCGCACAACAGATTATGGAAAAACATGGACAAGAATGGTGGATGAGAACAAGGTAAAAGGTTATGCTTTGTGCATGATCCAGGATCCTGTTGAACCAAATTTAGTTTTCGTGGGAACTGAGAATGGTTTATGGGTAAGTCTTGATAATGGTGCTTCCTTTGAACAATGGAAAAATGGTTACCCATCTGTTTCAACCTATGACATGGCAATACAGGAAAGGGAAGCAGACCTTGTTATTGCAACGTTTGGCAGAGCGCTGTGGGTACTTGATGATATACGTCCATTGAGAAAACTTGCAGCAAACAAAGCAATGGCGCTGACTAAACCCATCACTGTATTTCCTTCGCCTGAGGCATACCAGGCACAATACAGGGCAGCGACCGGTTATGAATGGAGTACTTATGGATTATATGATGGTGAAAATCGCAGACGTGGCGCGGCTGTTTCATTTTATATAAACAAACCACAACGACCAGCAGGTCAGGCCGCTCCTCAATCAGATAATCAAACGGCTCCAGTGGCGCAGCAACAAGGTGGCGGAGGTCGCGGGGCCGGAGGCGGAGGTGGATTTGGCGGCGGACAAGGGCAGGGTAGTGTAAGGAGAGGTGACAGTGCAATGGCTAGAATTTACAATGATAAAAATGAGTTGATAAGAACAATTCGCTGGAATGTTGATAGTGGCTTCAATCGTCAATACTGGGGGATGGAAGAAAAAGGAGTTCGTCAACCGGGATCACCAAAACCACAACCAGGATCACCAGAACCTGGCGGTTTGCAGGTCTTACCCGGCACATATAAAGTAGTGATTACTTACGCCAGAACCGATGATTCTACTTTTGTTACCGTAAAAGATGATCCACGATTGGGAAATCGCAACGAAATAAAAATTGCTCAGCGAAAAATGTATGATCGCTTCCGAAAAAGTGCGGATAAATTAACTGAAGGCATGGATCGTTTAACCGAAGCAGAGGAAGTTTGTACAAAGATGCAGGCACAATTGAAAGGTGTTGAAGGAAAAGATGCGGACTCAGTAAGAAAGGCAACAACAAAAATGACTGATGAAATAAAAGCCATCCGCGAATTCATCAGCGGAAAATCATCGGATGCACAGGGAATCGCCAGGAGTCCTTTCCAGGTAACTGTAATGACACAGATGCAATTGGCGCAGCAAAATGTAGGCAGTAAGATGGTAGTCCCGGGCCAACAGGAAGAAACATTGGTAGCAAATGCCGAAAAAGCAGTGAATGAAGCGATACAAAAGATCAATACCTTCTTTGAAGGTAAATGGAAAAATTACCGCAATTTGGTGGAAGGAACGAAAGTGAATTTGTTTAAAGATTATAAGCCGATCTGATAATAGTTAAAGGTTGAAAGCTTTAAAAGCTTTCAACCTTTATTATTTGTCCTAACAACTGTTCTGTTATGGCATCTTCCTTTTACATTTGTGGATAGAAACAATGAATATGAAACTGTCACATTTATCTGAAACATTGATCGGTTCTGAAATTGTAAAACTAGGGGGTGAGATCCGTGAAAAGATGAGGCAGGGTGAAAAGATCTACAACTTTACCGTTGGTGATTTTGATCCTTCTATTTTTCCCATACCACAAGAACTGGAAGATGAGATTGTAACAGCCTACAGGAATCATTTTACCAACTATCCGGCAGCAGAAGGAAATCTCGATCTGCGTGAAGCGATTGTTTCTTTTATGAGAGAATGGGAAAAGCTTGATTATTCATTAGGTGAAATTCTTGTCGCATCAGGTGGTCGTCCCCTAATCTATGCTACTTACCGTGCTATCTGTGATAAAGGAGATAAAATAATTTATGCTGTGCCTTCATGGAACAATAATCACTACACTCATTTTGTAGAAGGCGAACATGTAGTGATCGAAGCAACGGCGGAAAATAATTTTATGCCAACGGCTGATGATATTCGTCCGCATATAAAGGAGGCAACACTTATTTCTTTATGCTCACCGCAAAATCCAACGGGTACCACATTTTCAAAAAAAGAATTGGAAGCGATCTGTGATCTTGTATTAGAAGAAAATAAAAGGAGATCTGAGAAAGTAAAGAAAGTGTTTATCATGTACGATCAAATGTATTGGCATTTGACATATGGCGAGATCAAACATTATAATCCCGTTTCACTAAGACCGGAGATGCGCAACTACACCATCTTCATCGATGCGATCAGTAAGGTGTTTGCAGCAACAGGTGTGAGAGTAGGCTGGAGTATGGGACCTTCTTCTATTATCAATAAAATGAAAGCGATACTTGGACATGTGGGTGCATGGGCGCCAATGGCCGAACAAAAAGCAGTTGCAAATTTCTTAGGCAATAAAAATGCAATTGAAAAATACCTTGCTCACTTTAAAAATGGGTTGGAAGAAAGGTTGCGGGGCATTCATGCCGGTTTTATGAAATTGAAAAATGAAGGATTACCCGTTGATTGTATCACTCCCGAAGCCGCAATTTATCTAACTATAAAAATTGATGCAGTCGGTAGAAAAACAGCAGAAGGAAAATTGTTAGAAACCCAGTCCGACGTAACTGCTTATATGTTAAACCAGGCCGGTCTGGCAGTTGTTCCTTTCTATGCTTTTGGAAGCAGTATCAGCAATCCATGGTACCGGCTTAGTGTTGGCACTTGTAAAAAAGCGGAGATCAGCGAAATGATCGATAAACTTGGGGACACACTAAGGAAATTAGAAGGACAGCTACCAAAAAACATCGGGTCCGTTTCAGCCGCTCATACATAAAATTTTTTGGCCGTAAGAAAATATCTTAACTTCTCTCCACTAAAATTTATTGCCATGAGAAGAGTAGCCTTATCGGGCCTGTTCATTGTCTCCGCACTTGCAATGAATGCCCAAAAACTTTCCTTAACTCCGCAAGTGGGTTTTGAAAATTCAAAAACATCAGTTAATTACAATAACCTGGGATCATTCGCTCCGTTAGGAGGAGAATTTAACCCGCAGGTTAGTTTGCGTCTTGATTATAAATTCAAGCAAGGTTTTGGACCTTATATTGGAGCAAGCACCAGCCGCTCAGGTGTGCTGTATAATTTTAATGATGTTGAGAATGGAATGAATCTGTATAACGCAACAAAAGCAAATATGCAGCTGCGCCTCGAAGCCGGTTACCAATTTACAACGAAGCCAATTTTATTTAACAAAGCAAAGAAATCAACCGGAACCCCATCTTCATCTAAAACCAAATCTTCGAATAAGAGTTCCTGCGGCAGTTATTCTTATCGAAGCAGTTGCTCAAAAAATTATTCTTCCCAGTCGTCCAGCCGTTGCCAAAGCAAGAGCAGCGTTGCGAAAAAAGTCGAAAGTAAAAATAAAGGAGGATGGGTTCGTTTACAGCCATCAGTCGGTGTAGGATACATTGCAGCTCCAAAAACAGATATTGTTACAAAAACGCAAGGCGGGCAAACTACCTATGAATACCGTGCCGGGAATTGGAACACTGCTTTTCTTACAGGAATGGGTTTTGAATTTGGTAGGAATAAACAACGGTTGCTGAATGTAAGTATCAATTATTTCAAAGCCATCGGCAATTTGAACCAGCAAACAATTTCTAACGAATCAGGTATAAAAACCAGTTATGCAACACTTGATTCAAAGGCATCAGGATGGAATATGAGGGTCGGAATTCCATTTACTCTTGTGGGAGAAAAGAAAGCAGCAAAACCTAAAAGCACAAACAAAACCAAAAAAACAAGCTGCAGCGATAAAATGAGAATTGAATATAAATATCGCTGCAGAATGAATTGAAAATTTTTGCATTAAAATAAAAAAGGGGAAGATCAACCTTCTCCTTTTTTGTTGCGAGTCTCTGCAAAAGATGGACAAAGCAGTTAATAATGTGCAATAGGATCAGGCGTTCCGTCAGGATCATTTTTAGCAAGCCCGGAACTCGTAATTTCCCTTCCGCGTAATAACAATAATCCTGCAACATGTGGCGCCGCCATTGAGGTACCACTCGCATAGGCATAGTGATTATCCATCCAGGTAGATAAGATGCGAACACCCGGTGCTGCAAAATCAACTACATCATTTCCATAATTAGAGAATGAAGCGAAATTGTCAAGACTATCAACAGCAGATACCGTATAAACATTGGAAGCGTTAACTCTTGCCGGTGAACTAAGATTCGCCAGCTTATTTTCATTACCTGCAGCTATGGAAAAATAAATTCCTCTTGCTGCTGTGTTTCTTACCTGCTGATCGAGAATGTCAGAAACTGATTCGCCACCAACACTCATATTCACAACATCTCCAACATCAGCATGGGTATTTATATATGCCAGTGCCTGTATGATATAAGACAGGTTACCCTCTCCGTCTTTATCCAATACTTTAAGCGCAACAAGAGAAGCACCTGAAGCAACACCTAAAACACCAATAGTATTATTTTTTGCACCGATTATTCCTGCCACATGTGTACCGTGTCCATTCTGATCATCCGCTGTTGTTTGGCCGTCAATAAAGGATTTACTTCTTGATTGATCAACTGTCAGATCAGGATGATCAAAGTCGATCCCTGAATCGATGATCCATGCTGTTTTGCCAATCCCATTGCCATAGCCAATGCGGCTAATATTCCATGTAACTAATCTAGGTTCAACAACGGTAAAACAAGATCCTAATGAAATAACTCTGTCGGGTTCTACTGCTTCAACTGATCCATCATGTCGCAATGCTTCTGCCTGGTCAGCAGTCATCGTTGCTATAAAACCACCTGGTTCACCGGCGAAAGATGTTTTTAATGCCGAAACATCAATGGTGTTTCGTTGCAAAATGTTTGTACTTACCTGCTCAAGACTGATGCGGGACGATGTTCGTGAATTAATGGCAGGACTAAATGCTACTATATATTGAGTTGCTTTTATCTCGCCGCTACCTGTTGACGATCTCATGACACATTCATCATCCCCGGAGCTATTACTTGTTGAGTCATTATTTTTTCTACAGGAAACAATGACAAGAATTGCCGCTAATAAAAAAATATTTTTCTGCATGTGTGTTTAATGTTTTCTTGCTAACGCAACCTCATTTACAGATATTGATCGCTGTAAAAGGCTTTAACAAGTCTTTACAGGAATGCGAGAATAATGCCGTGATTTGTGAAAAGACTAAGTGACAGACTTTAAACTTTGCTAAAATATGAAGGTCAATTTTTGTTCACCAAAAACCAGAACGGTTTCAATTGGTGATCGTGGTAAACATTTATAAGTTTTGCTTTTTTGGAGGTGATCCTGTTGCGAAGCATCAATTCATGAGTTTGGCAAAATGCAGCTACCGATTCTGCATACAGAAAAAGATGCTCGAGGCTGATCAATTCTTTTTCAAGAGCCTTTTCACTCATCAGCGCTGTTTTTGATAACAACACCAGTTCTCTTTCTCTGTTCGGAGTTTTCATTTCAATTACACAATTAGTAATCAACCATGTTCCTTTTATTCAGACAGCACAATCATTGCCTTTGGCTCGGGCACCCACAGTCATTGCCTTTGGCCTTACTGGTATAATAGTTCTTATTGCAGCTAATGGCTCCAACAGCTACGATTAATAAGGCCGCAAACAATATCTTGTTTAATCTTGTCATAAATGAATTTCTAAATTAAACTATTTTACGGGCAATTTAGTATCCCAATTGATAAATGCCGCAAAAAATTATATGACCCCTTTGACAGGTAAAAAGCTGCTTGTAGCTCCGCTTGACTGGGGTTTGGGCCATGCCACCCGTTGTGTGCCGGTTATCAGGGATTTATTAAATAACAATTGTGAGGTTTGGCTTGCAGGCGAGGGAGCACAGGAAAAATTACTAAGGGAAGAATTTCCTTCATTACCATTTTTACCGTTGAAAGGTTACAGGATAAAATATGGAAAATCTGGTCTTACCGGTAAAATTTTATTACAGGTCCCATCCATATTAAGGTCAATAAAAGAAGAAAACAAATGGCTGAAAAAGCAGGTAAGTAACCATGGATTTGATGCGGTGATCTCCGATAACCGCTATGGGCTCTATCATGAAAAGATATTTTCTGTTTTTATTACTCACCAGCTTTATATTAAAAGTTCTTTGGGAAAATGGAGTGAAAAAATACTACAGCAATGGAATTATAAATTGATCAATAAGTTTAATGAATGCTGGATACCAGATGAGGAA
>DASUTO010000497.1:0-5267 GCA_036374555.1 Chitinophagaceae bacterium | reverse complement strand
TAATAATGAAAGTTCCAAAATTTCAAAGAAGAGTCCAAGTCCAATATTGCGTTTGTAGTATCGCTTAGTTTAAATTTTGTCCTACCCCTGTGATAATAATATTTTTCAAACCCTTGAGGTATTGTTGTGTCTTGTTTATAGGAGTAAGCAATTGCTTGTGAAAAGTCAACGATTGCATCTTCAAACATACCGAGCATCTCCTTAGTTAAGCCTCTGTCAGCAATAACGTTTGCAAAATTAAAGTGTGGGTCTTTTGAAATTGCTTTGCTAAAGTCTGGGAGAGCTAAACTGTATCGCTTAGTTCGATAATATTCGTATCCTCTACGCCAGTAGGCTTCGGCTATATTTGAGTCTAATTTTATAATTTTAGTGTAATGCTTAATTCCCTTTTGCCCTTGTGGGGTTTCTTCTAATAGATCGCCAATTGTTTTCTGCCCTAATGTGGTGATAAAAGAAAATATGAAAAATGTAACTAGAAGTATTTTCATAATGCAGAGTGTTCACAAAAATAGCAGCCAACGGCCACAGCTTTGCGTTCGGCAGGGCATTTGGAAAACGTCCAGCCTGGAACTGCAGCCGATGTAAAATACAAAAATTGAAAATATATTCTGTTGCTCATCCGTGTTCTGTCAGCTGGATATGCCGCTGATAGTAGCACTAAGATGAGGATTTATTCGTCGCCCCCTGCTGACGCAAAACTGAATGTTATGGGCTGTATTTCTTCGTCAACTCCCAATAAACACTGTCTTGTTTGTCATAACGAATGAGTCCCTCTGATTTACTCCAGTACAATTTCGTCACATAGTCACCACGTTGTTTGAAGTTGAGCCAATCTTCATCGTCAATAACATATACGTCATTATATGTTTTGTGTTTAGTCACTAATGAAGTGAAATTTAGTTGAGCAAGACTGTCAATTCTAATGCCTGTCAAACGGTAAAAGTTTGCATCTTTAGTTGATAAGTTGAAATGGAGTCTGGCTTTTTTGTCTTTTGATTTCTTTAATTCAACAAAGTCATTGTCTAGATATCTATATCCACCATCCCGCAACGGGTCAGTGTGTCGGCAGAAGATTCTTACAACTTCATAGGTCTTACCGTTTAATGATTGTGCTTCCGGGTAAGCTATCAATGTGTCCTTCTGAAGAAGAAAAATTGTGTCAGTGTCACCGGTGTTGGAACTAAACACAAGAATTTCGTTTCCCTTGTATGGCATCCATTCATGTTCTTTTTCTGAAAGTCTGTAAGTCCCACGGCAAGATGTCAAAAAGGAAATTGTCAATAATACTATGATGAATTTTAGAGTGCCCATTTAATATAGCCCATAACGTCCAGGCATTTGTGCTGTTGGGGACTTCATTTCGACGTCGCCCCCGGCGACGGATGCCGAACGAAGAACTAAAGTAGAAAATTTATTCTGTTGCTTAATAGTAAATGTTAAGCCCGGACAAAAAGCTGAACAGCGAACCGGACGATGAAAGACGCTATTCGTTAGCCCCAATAGAACAAATGCATTAGTTGGCTGCAGTTTTATTGGTCTTCTTTCAAAGACCCACAGCATTTTTTAATTTATCCCTATCTAACGTGTGCATCCATTCAATAGCCTTTGGTTTCAGTTTTCCATTTATGTCAATGACTACATAAGTTGGAAATCCTCCTTCCGAATTGAATTTTCTTTGCAGGTCGCTAACAAGTTTATCATCTGCAAAAATATGTGTACCCGGTAATTGCAGATCGGCTATCTTGTTTTTCCAAACGGTAACATTAGAACTAGAATTTGTGCATATATAAATAAATACAATCGGGAGGTCCTTATTACTTTCTTCCAATTTTTTGCTTGCCGGTAATTCTTTTAAGCAGGGAACACACCAAGTCGCCCAAAAATCAATGACTAAAGCCTTATTTATAAATTTTGACTTTAGGTTCACAATGAAATCGTCTAGATTTTTAATGCTGTCCAATCTGTAAAGATTTGCATTGAATGGGAGTGACCCTAAGGGTTTACCGATGAACAAATTGCTTTCTTTTATTTGGGTTTCATTTGCAAGGAGACTGTCAATCTGTTTTTGTTTTAAGGTCGCCTGCTTCAATTCAGCCATTGCAATATTCCTACACCAGCCTGTTTTCATCGACTTTATTATTTCAGGATAGGTTTGAGAAAATGCGTTTTTCCCTTTGTCTAATAAAAAAATTTTTAAAATATCTGACTTTGGCGACAAGTAAAGGCTATCTATCAACTTCAAAAGATGTCCGTTGTTTATTCTTACCATCTCAGTGTGAAAAAGGTCCTGTTTTTTCTTTGAGATGTTTTTTAATGCAGCGTTCTTCTCAATGTCAGGCAATTGGGAATAATATTTCAATGAATCAAGTAGGGTTTTCCGTTCAGGATTATAATTTGAATAATTGATATACAGTTGATCATCAATATTGAACTTGGGGTTGTCTTTTTTATAAATGAGGTAATGAAAAAGGTAATTATAAAAAATCACTCCTTCGTTACTTGAAAAATAAGGTGAGAAAGCATTTATTTTCCTAAATAAACTGTCAGGCATTTTGTCCCCCCAATATGCTACGCATAAGTTGCCGAAATATTCGGCCATCAGCTGATTCTGAACTACCGCCCTAGAACTTGGATATTGAGCAATAAATTCATCTGCAATTCTGTTGATCGCCTGATATACTGAATCGAATTTAAAAAGGAACTCTCCCTCATTATATGTTCTTTTTGTTCTCGAAAGTTCATTAAACTTGCTGCTTAGTGTGTTTTTGAGTTCTTGTTTGTAGACAACTTTTTTGTTCATCCATCTGTTGAGTTCACCGTCGATCCCAGAATATTCAACTCCGTCACCGATCATGTAGAACCCATCAGCATCTTTGATTTTGCGGGCATCGATCGTTACATTCAACCCATCATTTACATACAGCCCCGCATATATATAATGATCAATACTCAGCCAAACTTGTTGAAACGGTAAGCGGGCATCCAAAACAATTCTTACGAAACCGTACTTGTTTAATTCATAAAACTTGCTTGATTGGAGGTTGGAACCGAACCCGACAAAAGTGCATTTAACCGGCACTTTCATGATCGTGTCAGGCGCATTAATAATTCTGATTGTTAGAATAGCTTGAGACTTTCTTTGCAAATAGCCATCCATAGCAGTGTCTGCCAATGTTAAGGGCTCAAAATTCTTGTATTGTGCAACTGTACTTAGTGAATAAATCAGAAATAGGCAAAAAATAGATTGCTTCATAATTGTTATATTATTTTTTGTCTGCACTATTCAGTCTACCTTATCATCGAGAAGAATAACGAATCTGGTTGGTCCCACAATATTGACTGTTGAAAAAAAATTGCAGCCAACGTTCAGGGCTTGGCGAAGGCCGTCAAAATATAATGACATTTCCGGCCGAGCCGCACAACAAATATATTTTTATTTAACGGCGAGGCCAACACGTCTCAGGCTTTCGCCAAGCCGCATGTTGTAGGCAGTTGCTTTAAATTTGCTCCCGATGAATGTTGGACAAACAGGGTTCTGCGTATCCAATAATTCCCTTATCCTCAAGTTCTGTTAACTTTTGTTTTATTGGATGATAATTATTGTCCGCAAGAATCTCCATCGAAAAATATGCATCATTAACTCGTTCTGATAAACAGCCTAACTCTTTGAAGATATCTCTGATGTTATTGATATCAGAACTCTTGTCCATAATCACAACAGTAACTATTGAGTTTCCTGAATTTTCTACGGTCCTTCGATAAGTCAATCTTTCTTCATCGATGTCATACTCTGCAAATATTATGTCGTCGGATGCCACAAGTGGTCCATAAAATGGAATACTGTCAAGTTTGTAAAGTCCTTTTTGTGCATCGACAATTTCGGCCCACATAGTTTCGACTGTCCATTCGTCTAAAACAGAACTGTGATAACGGAAAAGTATTTTAACGAGATTGTCTGGGGGCTGTGTCATTAGAAGAGATTCTATAAAATTGCCTACAACACATAAATATACGCAATTACCTAAGCAGATTCCAATGTGCCTGTTTCATCTCTGCTTGATCGCCAATCAGATAATTTCTCCTTCATTCCCCTCATTTTTTTCAAAGTATTTGATTGACTACACAAAAAACGCAAGTATCGCTACAAAGAAAACGCAAGTGTCTCAAAGATCAAGTCTGTCTAAAGGACTTTGAATTTTGTTCAGATCTCTTGTACTTACATGGGTGTATCTCACAGTTGTTCTTATACTGTTATGTCCCAACAGATCTTGTATCAGCCTGATATCAGTTCCGTTTTCTAACAAATGTGTTGCGTAGCTATGACGAAGGCTATGGAACCCGCTTTTTTTCCCAATGCCTGCTTTTTCTTTGGCCTTCTGAAAAACCGATTGAGCACTGCGTACACTATAGGGTTCACCTTTTGCCTGCCCTTCAAATAGCCAGGTACCGGGGTTGAAATTCTTCAGATACAACTCCAGGTCTTTCATCAGTCGTTCGCTTAGTGGAACCTGCCTGTCTTTTTTCCCTTTTGCTCTTTTTATATGTATCACTTTTCTTTCCGTATCTAGATCATTTACCTGCAAACTCACAACCTCGCTAACCCTTAGCCCCGCTGAATAGGCCATCATCAGCATCAAACGGTGTTTCAGATTTTCAGTTCCCTTTATTAATGTAGTTATGCTTTGCTGACCATGAACTGCAGGTAGTGTAAATGGTTTTTTAGGGCGGGGAATTTCATATACGGTACGCGGACGATTCAGCACCTTTTCAAAATAAAATTTTATTGCATTGATGGCAGTATGAAGGTGCATTTCAGAATAATTCTTTTTCTTCAATAACCATAGCAGGTAACTCTTTATCTGTTTTGTGTCAAGTTGATCCACTGCCCGGTCACCCAGCAGCCGCAGCAGCACCATCATTTCGTTTTTATAATTTTTAATTGTCGATGGGCTATAGGCCTTAAGCACAAGCGTATGTACAAATGCATACAAGGCTTTCATATTTTCATCGCTTATCGCATAGCGTACAAGTGTTTTGGCAGTAATCGGCGACCTTGCTCTTATTGCCGGTATTTCTTCTGTTATCATGGCAACTTCTTTTCGTTTCACTAAATATGTTCGGAGATCGGACGTGTCTGTGTTGGCAGATCCACTGAATATCTTGAGTGCCTCCCGGCAGCATTTTTCATCCATTGGTAAATACCAGCATCGGTGGGTTTGGCTCCATTTAATTCCACGAATGCGACGAACTTGGCTGTTCAAAATCGG
>DASUTO010000496.1:0-12462 GCA_036374555.1 Chitinophagaceae bacterium | reverse complement strand
GGAACCAAAGGCGGGATAATAAATACCATTTGCATGAGGTATCCATTGATTCGTTCCCGTGTTTGTAATAACATTACCACTAATGCTTATGCCAGATCCAGCTATTAAATTATGAGAGATAGTATTGCCAGTTAGATTTATGCCAGTGCCAGCCTGATAATTGCCTGCAATTGTATTCCCGGTTAACAATATGGTGTTGTTTGCTGCCTGGTAATTGCCGGTAATTGTATTTCCATTTGTAATGTTAATGGTATTATTTCCGGCAAGCAACCTGGTTTTTTCAGAGTATAGAGCATAGGGCACACTCAATAACTGCGTTGTTCCCTGCAATTGATAATTTGAACCGCCAGCAGGAGCAATTTCAACTTTCAAAAATTTATCTGTTCCTGATGCCCAGTTAATGCCTGGAAAAGTGGAAGTAACAGGAGTGCCTTTTCCGATCGCAAGAGTAAATAGACCATAACTATTTGTAACTACTGTATGTGTTTCTGAATAAAGCGTGGTGCCCGTAACACTAACATCAAGTATAGAAAACCTAACACTTATATTTTGAGTTGGAATGATCACACCATCTGCGGTTCTTGCCACAGCCTGGTAATTTAAACCTTGAGGTACCTGTGCATTCATAAAGATGCATAAAAATAAAACTGCGGTTACGGTCAGTATTTTTTTCATGTGGTGTTTTTATAATTGTTTGAGGACTTTTAATACCTTATAATCATTATTGCATCCTGGATAGAGTCTAATAAAATAGATCGCCGCCGGGAGTTTTGTAAGATCAATAACATTATTAAAAAACCTGCCTTCCATCACTAATTTTCCATCTGCTGCATATACCTGATAGTTGGTGATCCAATCATATCTTCCGACCAGGCGTACAATATTCCTGGTAGGATTTTCAAAGCTTAGCACTTTATCATCAAAAAAATCGCAAGGTGGGGGAACCTTTTTAATGTTTGGCTGTAAGAGTCCCTGGGTTACATTGTTTGCGGCACCTGACAATGTAGTTATACTTATCTCACCAATTGAATATTCAAAATAATAGGAGTTGTCTTTAAGTGTGTTACCGGTACTATTAACTACTGTCTGGCTATTGGCAGTTGTAAATAGGGCAAGTATTACTAATAATAACCCGATACGCTTTGCACAAGGCAGGTTGGGCATAATAAGTTTTTTTTCTAAAGAGATGAATTTCAGCGGTGATTACATAAAGTAAATCAATTTTTTTTGTAAAAGGAATATCAACCTGCTTTTTTTCTGGCAAATACATGAACCCCGTAACATAGCAGCTCGGAGGAGCCTTTGTCTTTTTTTGAAAGTTTCTCAAGTATAAGAAGGTTCAGATGAATTATACTCTTCTGAAAAAAGTTAAGTTTTTTGTTCGCATATTTTAATGCCACGGATTTAATGCGACGGTTCTCCTGGGCCACGTATTCAAAAAAATTTCCATTCAGCTGCAGATCGGTTATCTCAAAATCATTGTCAGGCAAATGTTTCTCATAAAAAAACCTGCTTAATCCTGAAGCAAAATGATAAGGTGCAAAATGAGTAAGACTTGCAAATGGAGCAGTGATAAGTAAATACCCGCCGGGTTTTATTAAGCGGCTGAATTCCTTAATTGCACCTAATGGATCGGGTATATGCTCCAATACTTCGGTGCACATAATGGCATCCATTGAATGATCGGGTAATGGTATGGAAAGAATGTCCGAAACAATATCAAGTTTTGAATTGTCCCAGGCGCCGGTTTGCAACCCAATTTCACCTTCCCCGTGATATCCTCCAAAATCCTGGGCAATATATTTCAAATGACTGCAAAATTTTTTAAACTGTGATTCCCCTGCGCCTGCATCAAGAATAGTTAGACCTTCAGGAATTTTTTTCAATGTGTCCCCGATCCATTTTACTCTTACTGATTCGTTTGTTGTGCCTACTGTAAACATTTCAATTAAATAGGTGATGGAGTTAAGCGTATAATATCATCCTTTGTTTCTACCAGGTACGGCCTGTTATTGGGTCTAATTATTACTTCAATCTGGTCAATAGTAGGATAATCATGGGTGCCATTAAAAAGCCGAGCATCATCAATAAGAATTATATGAGGTAAAGGGCTTTTAAAAATTATTTTAAGCTCTTCAGGCACGGGACATTCTTTTTCTCCTTTTGCAGTAATACCACCAGAGTAATGTCCATCAAGCCAGAATAATGCAGGTTTGTCGATCTGCGCCATTAATTTATTTAAAACTGTGCCGCTATCACCCTGCACTATCTTTATGTGTAAATGATCTTTGAATCGCTTTTGAGCTTTATTAAAAAGCTTTTCACTCAACTCGATCGAGTATATTTTTTTGAATTGATCCCGTTGAGCTTCTACCATGTCGCCCATATATGTCCCGGTTTCTACCAATATTTCAGTATGAAACTTTTTACGATATTCTTCAATGGCCATTTGTTTTACAATATGAGGCGGAGGTATTGGCCTGCCATTTCTTTCCCATTCAGCTAATTGCTCTTCATGGTTTATTATAACCTTTTTTCTAAATAATTTTTTCAGCATCATTTATTTTTTAAACCAGAAACAGCCACAGCCATAGTTTTGTTCTTTTACTAATGCCGGGTCAGCATTATTAATAATGCCTCCTGCATCTGGTATCAATGAAAACTCTTTTATCATAAGTGGTGAAAAGTAATCAGCAATCTGCTCATAGCTATAGACCCGGTGAGCATTGAATTCAATTCTTGGTTTGCCAACCGGTGTTACAAATAAAAGATCACCCCCAGGCTTGAGAACTCTTTTTAATTCATTGATGGATTTAATGTCTCCCTGTGGATCTATTTCATCGCCATAACGGCCAAGCCCTATGTGCTCGATCGTGTGCATACAAGACAGCGACGGGATAGAATTTTCGGCAAAATCTAATTTTTTCAGATCTGCAAATCCGGACTCCAGGTTATTAAGCTTCAGCTGAGCAGGACGATAATCATAAAATTTTACCGGGACAAAGGCTGATACGATAGTGCTGAAACTTAAAATAGAAGAAATATCAACATGATATTCCGGCTTTGTTTGTGAAAGGATCCTTGCAGCCCAGGCAGGATGATAGGTGTAATGATGATCAAATGGTGTATTGACTATTTTATCTTTCAAACAAGGGTAAGCATCACGGCCCCTTATAGTAAATCTTTTATCATTTTTGTTCTTGAACTTATTCCATTCGCCAAGGTAGCCAAAGAACCGACCAATTTTTTTGGGAAACCGTACCAGGATATCTTTTCCTAACTGTATGAAATAATGTTTAAGGTACATCGCTTATTTATTTAATACCAGAGTCTTGCTTTCACTTTTCGAAGATAATCCATCGTAGTTTGTTTGACGGGTGTTCTTTTTTCTGCTGACGAAATAGCAAAGACTTTTTTCCAACCACTAAAGAAACCGCTTATATTAAAACTGGTTTCTTTTAAATACTGCATTGACCACATAAAGGCTGTTGAATAAAAATATTTCTTAGGCAAATATCGCCACGCCACTTTACTTTTATTCAGCCACATCATTTGCAGCTTTTCTTTTTTAGGCTTTCTGCCCAGTGGCGATTCTTTATGCAGCATGACAATTTTATCGCTATACACAATTGAATAACCTGCATCAAGAATTCTATAAGCAAGATCGTACTCCTCCATACCGTAGAAGAAATCAGCAGGGTATTGTCCAAGCTTTTCAATCACCTCCCGCTTTATTGCATGTGCACCACCTGCATAGTAATATGTTTCAAAAAAGGACCTGTTTTTATAATCATCAAAATTTTTATGTGGCAACGCATTTTTTTGCATTTGCAAATTATCATAATAAAGGACTTTGAAAGAAACAATTGCTTTTGGTTTTTCCGTATTGTCCTCTTTGAATTCATTTAAAAGATTTATCAGGGAATCTTTGTTTTGTAACACTGCATCATCGTCCAGCATGATAATGATAGGTGCTTTGCCTTTCGCCAATGCAAAATTCCGTCCATTTGCGACGCCAAGATTTTCCGGCGCATCAAAGTAATAAAACGGCAGGGCAGGAGTTGAGTTAATAAAATTTATTACTGAAGTATAGTCGTCAGTTGACGCATTGTTTACCACGATCACTTCTTCAAGAAGATCAGATGCGCTGTCAAGATCGCTGATGTTTTTTAGCAACTCCAGCATATCAGCAGGGCGGTTATAAGTGATGATTATAAAACTAAGTGGTTTCAAATCGCGATTTTACAGATGAAAATAGATCCTGGTAATTCTTATTAAACCTTTCTATTCCAAAATTATGGTTTGCATAACTAAAATTATTCTCTGACATTTGATTCGTTACACGACGGTTGTTTTTTAACGAAATAATTTTTTCGGTTGCTTCATTGATGATGGTTGATCCGTTTTCAGTATTACTAAATAAAAAGCCATTCTCGTTATTTTTAACATGATAAGGAATATCACCCACCGCTGTTGATAAAATAACGCAGCCGTAAGCCATCGCCTCCATGATCACCATTGGAAAACCCTCAGTTGAGGAGGTAAGCATCAGCACATGAGCCTTCGCGTATATATCATGGATCCTGTTTTCTTCGCTGATATTTTCATAAAATTTTATAAATGGGTAGCTTGATCTATTTAGGGACCCGGAAATATCACCCATTATTTCGAATTCCACATTTTCCTTTTTTTCAACTAATCGTTTAGCTGTTTCTGCAACCAGTCCTACTCTTTTTTCTTCTGTACCGCGTCCAACATATAGAACAGTGAATGTTGAATCGTCCTTGACTGAAATTTTACCAGGCAATTTTATTGCATTAGGAATATGCACGATCTTATTTAAAAAAGGGGATGGGATATTATAACGGGTATATAATTCTTTGTGGTCCTCAATTCTTTTTTGACTGATCATTACAGTTTTAGCAATAAAAGGTAAGAATGGGATGCGTATATAAGAAAATGAATTAAGTGAGTGGATCAATTCAACCTGGGGAATATTTTTCTTTATCCAGGGACTTATCTTGTAGCCGAAATTGCATTGACCATTAAAGACAATTGGCTGTTGTGTTTGGCTGTTGATATAGCCAGTGATCATGCCACGATAAAAAAGATTCATGAAATAAAACCACTTGTTACCAGTGAATCTTGAAACATCTTTTATGTCGCAACCGGATCTCCTGAAATCCTCAACAAAACGATCGTCGGCAGATCTTTTTGTAAAAAAAATAATACAATCATTTTCCCCGGTAGCATTAGCGATCTGCGAATGAACTTTCTCCGCCCCGCCAGTATGATAAAATGGGAAAAAGAAAAATATACGGTATTGCTTTTTTAATGGGCTAATCAATGCAGCCAGTCTTCCTGTAAGGATAAAAGGAAAGATAAACACATCTTCGATCATTCTTTTTATGAGCAACAGTTTGTACATTATTTACCGAACGTATTTTTAATTGCCTTGATGATGCCTTTTATAAGATCCATGATCGCAGTTCCAAAAACAGCAAAGGAAAAACCACTAATATGGCTAAAACGAGTAAGAAATTTTATCTTCATCCCGAGATGCTTAAAAAATGGGTTTGTCTTTTTTAAATGAACAGATGTTATTGAGCTATCATGTATCCGGTATAGCAATAGCGGTTCATCCAGCTTGGCAATTTTATAACCACGATTCAGGAGACGTAACCACAGGTCATAATCTTCGATATTCTTTTGATATTCCATATACTTTAACTGCTTAATAATTTCAGAACGCATCATCACAGAAGGATGCGCAATACAGTTTTGCCTGAGTATTGCTTTTTTAATTTGTTCCGGGGTGATGGTTTGCCTGTCTAATTCCCAAACACCTGTTTTTTCTTCCTGTTCGTTGATGAATTCAATTGTGGAAGCAACTGCCGCTATATTTTCATTTTCATCGAGAAAAGTTTTTTGTCTTGCCAATCGATCAGATAGACTAATATCATCACCATCCATTCTTGCGATGTATTTGCCTTTTGCATAAGTGATCGCATTATTTAATGTAGAGATCAAGCCTTGATTACCCGGATTTTTAAAATAAAGTATCCTGTGATCATCGAATGTTTGAATGACAGACCCGGTATTATCAGTGCTGCCATCATTGATAATGATAAGTTCGAAGTCAGTAAATGTTTGTTGCAGCACGCTTTGGATGGCTTTGCCAATAAATTTTTCGCAGTTATATGCCGGAAGGATAACGCTTACTGCGGGGACATTCATGGCGGCAAAATAATCATAAAATCGTCAGGCGTCAAACACGATTGGCCAGGGCTGTTTGGTTGCGATTTCGCCACTCCATAAAGATCCCAATTGCCAATATCACTAATAATACAATTGAAAAAACAGAAGTGACGCTTCTTCCTTTATAATAACCCTGTGGTTTGAATTCAAACCTGATATCGTGTTTTCCAGCCGGTACTGCAAGTCCACGCAACACATAATTCACTTTTACGATCGGCGCTTCTTTTTCATCGATATATGCTTTCCAGCCGCTTTTATAATATACTTCACTGAAGACAACAAATTGATTGCTATCCGCATTAAAACTATAAGTGATCACATCATTATCATTTTTTACCAATGCAATAGTTGCCGTGCTATCATAAACTGGTTCAAAAGGGATGGAAGTTTTAAACGTGTCCTGAACAACTGCGGTATCTGCGGGGTTAAAATTGCCTAATGAGTTCATCTCTGCATTCGCGTCTTTTACATATTGAATATTTTTTACCAACCAGCAATTACCCAATGCGCTGTCATTTTTTTGATAGGCTTCAGTTTGGCCATTTCCGTCTTTGCGAATAAAATATTTTGCATTCAGCATATTGAAGACATAAGTATTAGGTTGTTGCCTGGACAGTTTATTTTCAATAAGTTCCTGGTAAATGGCAATTTTTGCCGGATGATACCCGCCCACTGAATTATAATAATACGAGGTGATATTTTCCTGGAATGCATCGCCGGAAACATTAAATACCCTGAATTGGGATTTATCTGCAAGTATCTCATTGTCTGATTTTGTTTTTACAAAAGCCAATTCATTTTCTTGCTTTTCTTTATAATTCTCATAGCTCAGGTATTTAACGTTGATCGTGAATAGATCTATCATTGAAAATGCGATCAATAATATTCCTAACAGTGTTATATTGATTGTTTTTCGTATAGCCAGGAATAATAATAGTACTGCCACTGCGCCAAAGCCAAGATAACGAAGTACACTACCCATCATCAGGTCTTTTCTATCCTCTTTCACTCCATCAAAAAAAGAAGAAAACACCTGGCTGAGTTGTGCATTTCCTAAGCCATTCACAGAGCGTATCAAATTCTCATTACTTCCACTTAAATAATCAAACATTACATACAGTAAAAAGAACAAAACAAGTAGTCCCGCACATATATATGACCCTTTTTTAAATGCAGGCATTAAAGTTTTTTTATCAGTTGTTGAGGCAAATTTTTCAAGGCCCAAAATTGTTAAGACAGGTATCAGTAATTGAGGAATAACGAGGATCATTGAAGGGGCACGAAACTTATTGTAAAATGGTAAGTATTTATACAAAAGCACATTGAATGTTTCGAAAAAGCTACCCCATGACATTACAATCGTAAGCCCGATAGTTGTTAGCAACCACCATTTGTGTTTGCCATCAAGAAAAAAGAATCCAAAAATAGCAAGCAAACAAATGATAGCACCAATATAGGGTGGACCTGATGTCCCTGCTTCCCCCGGTTTACTTAGACCGCCCCAATAAGTAGGTGTATAGCTGGGTAAATAAATGCCTGTTTGTTGCTGAATAGCATCAATACCTTGTTGTCCTACCTGCGCTAATGCTTCCCATGCCTTTGATTTTTCCTGTGGGATCACTAATTTATCTGCCGCGCCGCCATAGATGTTTGGTAACATCATTACAAATGGCTCCAGTATATTCATGCTATAACTTAATGCATAATCTTTGGATAAGCCATTTGCAGCATTTTCATTTTTCGAGGTTGAATCAACAATAGCAGTGGCGCCTCCGCGTATAGTTTCTTTCTGATATTCATAAGTTGAAAAAAGGCTTACCGCATTTGCAAGCACTCCAGTTAATGCTGCAACTAATGTAAAAGCCATTGCAAACCCGAGATGACGCCATTCTTTATTTTTTATCCAGCGCACTAAATAAAAAATTGTCATGATGCTAATAGCAAGAAAAAGATAATAATCGATCTGCGGATGGTTTTGCACTAATAGTACGCCGGTGAATAAAGCAGTTAAACCAGCGCCCAGCCAATATTTTTTTTCGTAGATCAATATTACGGATGCAAGTAATGCAGGCATATATGCTATAGAAAGCATCTTTGTGTCATGTCCAACCGAAATGATCACCGGGTTATAAGTGGCATAAGCGAAGGCCAGAGATCCCAGTATTCCTAAAATCGTTCTGACCCCTAAAACAACAGATAAAAAGTAAAAACAAATACAGGCAAGAAAGAAAAAATTCATTGGCTTAGGTAAGCCTAAAGAAAAAATTTGATGAGCTATCCAGGGAACTTTATTATTTGAAGAATATCCGATCTGGAAAGTGGGCATGCCACCGAACATGCTATTCGTCCAAAGAGGATAAACACCATCATGTGATTTAGCATATTCAGCTGATTGCTGAATAGAACCTTTCCAATGTGTGATATCATGCTGCGCAACTACCTTTCCTTCCAGCACTGGTTTGCAATAAATAAATGCTACAACAAAAAAGATCAACACTGCTACACCATGTGGGATCAGTTTCTTAAACCATGAACTCTTCATATATAAACAGGGGTTGTTATGGCTGACAAAATAATGCTATTTTACACGAAAAATCGGATGCGCTGGCTTTTATTTTTGTCAAAATTGGCTTTCATTTGTAATCTTCTTTTTATCCCGGCTTTCATTTTACAAATTAAAAACTTCATTGGCGATATTGATCTTTCATCCTATATCATTATTATCGGGTTTGTATTTGCGATAATGTTTAACCCTGTGACCAATCTTTGTTACCTGCTTTTATTTTTTATTGATAAAAAAAAGCTTTCTATAGTACCGGTATGGCTTATTGTTATTAATATTTTATTTTTATTTCTCCAGGTAATTTTTCTCTTGCTAATGAATATTCATAATTACGAAGCATGATACATAATATTCTTAAGGATAAATCAACAAGACTATTCATCATCTTATCAGGTTTTTTAATTGCAAATGCAATGGTGGCAGAGTTTATGGGTGTGAAAATTTTTTCACTGGAAGAACTATTCGGATGGAAGCCCGCCAATATCCGGTTATTCGGCGATTCATATTCTTTCAATCTTACCTGCGGTGTATTGCTTTGGCCCGTCGTGTTCGTAATGACGGATATTATTAATGAATATTATGGAAGAAAAGGAGTGAGGTTCATCAGTTGGCTTGCAGTTATTTTGATCGGATATGGTTTTATAATGTTGTTTGGCGCCATGAAAACGCCACCAAACAGTTGGTGGATCACCAGTAAGCAATCAGCAGGAATTGAAAACATGAGTGCTGCATACAATGGAATTTTCGGACAAGGCCTTGGAATTATTCTTGCTTCAATGACTGCATTTCTTATCGGGCAATTGATCGATGTTTTTGTTTTCAGATCTATCAAGAAAAGAACAGGAGAAAAGCATATTTGGCTAAGAGCTACAGGATCAACGCTCGTATCCCAGTTCATTGATAGCTTTGTTGTACTGGTCATTGCATTTTATTTCTATCCTAAATGGGTACCGGGCCAGGGATCTTCGTGGCCCGTGAACCAGGTTATTGCTATCGGCATCGTAAATTATATCTATAAATTTTGTGTTGCTATTCTATTAACACCGGTTATTTACCTTGTTCATAATCGTATTGAAAAATATTTAGGTCATGATCTTGCAAAAAAAATGAAACGTGCCGCAATGGGGCAGGAGGATGGTTTGGCAGATATCCCGGTAGGAGCATAGTTATTTTTTATTCTTTATCATTCTCGCAACAATCTTATCGATCGGCAGCGATACTGTTTCATCAGAAAAATCTTCCCAATTTATTAAACGGAAAGTTTCTGTTTCACCTGTACTAATATATATCTCCATTTGCTCTTCATCAAAATCAAATGGCTTGCTGCGCAAAGGCACTTTCAGGTCTTCTAATGGTCTTGCAAAATAATAGATGGAGATTATCTGGTCTTCGGGTCTGAATGCAGACATCTGGAAATAATCTGTTGTATAAATATGATCCCCAATTTCAGCTTCAATACCTAATTCTTCTTTTAGTTCTCTTTTCAAACAATCTCTTGTTCCTTCTCCAAATTCCAATCCACCACCTGGGAATTTAGTGTATAAGCCCCCCCGAATATATTCATCAGCCACCAATATTTGTTTCTTGTCATTTATAAGAATGCCATAAACACGAAGATTGAAACGATGCATCGGGAAAAATTATAGTGAAGACCGGCGAAGATCATTTAGATCTCGATACTTCCGTTAAATACTCTTTCAGCAGGTCCGCAAAGCCAGATATTTCTGAATTTACCATCTTCTACACGATCAAATTCCACATTCAGCCTGCCACCCAGCGTTTTTACTTCCACTTCATTAAAACCATTTTCATTATGATAGCAAACTAAGGCAGCAGCGGTGACACCGGTGCCGCAACTAAGGGTTTCATTCTCCACACCACGTTCATAGGTCCTTACAAAAATTTTATCTGGTTCATCCAGTTGCTCAACAAAATTTACATTGATACCTGCTTTTTCAAAATCGCGGCTGTAGCGGATCTCACGTCCCTTTTTAAAAACATCATAATCGGCGAGGTGCGGAATCATTTTTACATAGTGTGGCGAGCCCGTATTAACCATAAAGTCGCCATGATAATTGGCAATTGTATCAACATCATTCATTTTCAAATAAACAATCCCATTTGTATCGATCCTGGCTTCGTGCTCGCCATCTGTTGCGACAAACTTATAAAGCTCTTTCTGTATACCAAGACTTTCGGCGAATTTGATAAGACAACGACCACCGTTGCCACACATCGTACCTTCACGGCCATCGGCATTATAATAGATCATTTCAAAATCGTAACCCGGTTTTTCGTTTAATAACATCAGACCATCAGCGCCAATTCCAAAACGACGATCGCATAGTTCTTTTATCAATGACGGACTAAGGTGCAGGTTATGACCATTGCGATTGTCAATGATCACGAAATCATTCCCGGTGCCTTGGTACTTAAAAAAATCTGTCTTCATTTTTATTTCTTATACATTTTGAGAAACAATTTCTAATACTTTAACAATCAGGTTTTCAACTGCTGCCTTTCCATCCTTTGAAAACTTCTTTTTTACTCTATTTGCTATGACGGCATTTAAAGAAAGACAGTTGTGTCCAAGTAACCTGCTTAATCCATAAATAGCCGATGTTTCCATTTCAAAGTTAGTGATCCTGTGTTGACCAAAACGAAATTGAGTAAGCCGGTTGATGAGTTCCGGGTTGCTGATGCCAAGTCGCAACACCCTTCCCTGCGGCCCATAAAATCCGGGGCAGGTAACAGTAATTCCCTGGTAAAAGTCTTTTACAAAATGTTTAATAAGTGAGCCACTGGCGCCGGCAATATATGGGTATCCGACCTGGCTATGCATTTGCGTACTCGTTACAAAGGAATGAAGCAATTGCTTTTCTTCGTCGTTTTGTTCAAGCCGGTAAAAATTCAAAAGATTATCGATACCAAGACCGTGAGTGGAAGCTATAAAATTATCAACAGGTATCTCGGGTTGTAATGCGCCTGATGTACCGATGCGAATAAGGTTTAAAGACGTAAGAGTTGGCCTGATCTCCCTTGTCGTTAGATCAATATTAACTAAAGCGTCCAATTCATTAATAGCAATATCTATATTATCAGTCCCAATACCAGTAGAAAGAACAGTTAGTCTTTTTTTACCAACAAGTCCCGTATGAGTGATGAATTCACGGTATTCGCCTTTGTATTCTATTTTGTCAAAATGTTTGCTTACTTCTTTTACCCGATCAGGATCGCCAACAAGAAAGACGGTACTACCGATCTCATGAGGCAGGAGGTTCAAATGGTAGATAGCGCCTCTTGCATTCAGTATCATTTCCGATTCAGCGATCCGTGACATTTGCTGGATTATAATCTTTTAATTAAACGACTTATATTTGCTGGGTTTCAGGTTCTCCATTGGAGTCCACCCGTTGGCGGACAAATCTAAAATGTAAAATCTGAAATCGGAAATAAATAGGGTCCTGTGTCCGCCTCCGGCGGATAGGCAGAGACAAAAGTTCTTTTTAGAAAAATTATCAAATGGTCCTGTGGCCGAGTGGCTAGGCAGAGCTCTGCAAAAGCTCCTACAGCGGTTCGAATCCGCTCGGGACCTCTGATGAAAGGATTACAGTCAAGTAATCCTTTTTTCTTTTTATTTA
>DASUTO010000495.1:0-7788 GCA_036374555.1 Chitinophagaceae bacterium | reverse complement strand
GAACTTACGCCCAATGGTATTATTGATAGATTGATGGAATTTGATGAATATTTGGTTGATGAAAGAGTGAAAGCAATGAAGGAGGAGATGTATCGTTAAAAGATTATAACTCCTTTATCTTAATCTTTTTCCATCTCACTTTTATCCCACCACCATCATGAATTTGCAAAGCAATAAAACCATTACCTGCGCCGATCTTTTCATCTTTCAGATAGATCATTTGGTGACCATTAAGCCAGGTGGTTACCTCGTCGCCAACTACTCTAAGCTTTAGTTTATTCCATTTGCCTGTTTTTAAATATTTTTCTTTCGTTGAATCAGGTTGTATCAGCCAGCCACGACCGTAGGATTCATAAATACCGCCCGTATGGCGATTGATAGGTGCTACCTCGCATTGCCAGCCGCTTATCTTTACTCCATCAATTGATGACCGAAAGAATACACCGCTGTTGCCATTGGCTTCCTGTTTGAATTCAAGTGTCAGTTCAAAATTTTTATAATTCTTATTGGTAGAAAGATATCCATACTGTTTGTCTGGTCCACTTTCACAGATCAGCTCTCCATTTTCAACATACCATTTTTCAGTTCCATGTATTGTCCAGCCTGTAAGGTCCTTGCCGTTAAATAAAGAAACTTGTTGCTGGCTGTAAATATGTTGGCTAAGAAAAAAACAAACGAAAAAGAAAATGATTTTCATGTTAACAATTTCATGGAAGATAGAAAAATGTTCAGGAAAATCTTTTCTTATCTTTCAACCATGGCAAAATTTTCGGTAAAAAAGAACATTGCGAAAGCGAAAACAATTTCTACAGATATATACACATCGGCCGAAGCTTACGAAGTGTCCAAAGAAAAAATATTTGCCTCCTCATGGCAGTTCATCGGAGACACGGATCTTGTAAAAGAAAAAGGCAGTTGTCATCCTTTCACTTTGCTTAATGGGTATTTGAATGAACCTCTTTTATTAACAAAAGACGAGCAGGAAAAGATCCATTGTCTCTCGAATGTTTGCACTCACCGCGGAAATTTATTGATATACGAGCCGTGCAAGACCTCGAATCTTCGTTGTAAATATCATGGCCGGTTGTTTCAGCTCGATGGAAAATTCAAATCAATGCCGGAATTCAAGGAAGTAGAAAATTTTCCAACCGAAGAAGATGATCTCCAGGAGTTGCCATTGTTTCAATGGGGTAAGCTTTTATTTACCACTTTAAATAAAAAATATAAGCCTGAGGTTTTCTTTAAAGACATGATGAAAAGAATTGAGTTTCTACCACTAAATCAATTCAATTTTCGTCCTGATCTTTCAAAGGAATATTTTATCAATGCTAACTGGGCTTTGTATTGCGAAAATTATCTCGAAGGTTTTCATATCCCATTTGTTCATTCGGGATTAAATGCGGCTATTGATTTTAGTGACTATACGACTGAATTATTTTTCCCATTCTCAAGTGTGCAGATCGGTATCAGTAAAACAGGGGAGAGTTATTTTGACCTTCCGGGATCATCACCTGAATATGGAAAAAAAGTTGCTGCTTATTATTTCTGGGTTTTCCCAAACATGATGTTTAATTTTTATCCCTGGGGATTATCAGTTAATCTTGTTCAGCCGCTGGCTGTCAACAAGACTAAGGTTTCTTTCCTTACTTATATATGGAAAGAAGAACTTAGAGACGCCGGTGCAGGTGGTGACCTTGATAAAGTGGAACGGGAAGATGAAGAAATTGTCCAGCAGGTTCAGAAAGGAATTCATTCGAGATTTTATAAACAAGGCCGGTATTCAGTAACAAGAGAAAAAGGAACGCACCATTTCCACCAGTTACTGGCTGAGTTTATTGGTAAAAAATAAATATGCCACAACAACAGGGTTTTCAACGAACCATCGGACTTCCGACTGCTATTTCTCTTGTAATTGCCACTATTATCGGTTCTGGCATTTTTATGCGTCCCGCTGAAATGGCAGCACTACTGGGGTCTCCCCTTTTAATTTTTGCAGTATGGGTCATAGCGGGCTTTTTTACTATGCTTTCAGCAATGGTGTTAGCCGAAGTGGCGGCCATGCTTCCTGAAACAGGCGGTACGTATGCATTCATGCGACATATGTACGGAGATTTCTGGTCCTATCTTTATGGATGGGCAGCATTTGCTGTCATTAACTGTGCAGGATCCGCCGGTATCGCTTTTATTACTGCTCAATACATTGAATATTTTGTAGAGTTGCCGAAATTTTCACCGGTAGTTGAGCAGTCGGTGGTATTCCATATTCCAATGGTTGGCGATATTTTTCCTTTGGATGATTTTGGTGTAAAAATTCTGACTATTATTATCCTTTGCATACTTACCTGGATCAGTTACAGGAGTACAAAAACAAGCGGCGTGTTGATGAATATTTTTTCTTCAGCAAAGGTTGTCGCGATCGTTATATTGGTGGGCGGACTGTTTGTATCAGGTAAGGGTTCTTTTTCAAATTTTTTTGAATCGTCTGAACTCATAAAACCGGCTGGCTTTGCCCTGGTAACAGCAATGGTGGCTGCATGTAATGGGGCTTTACAGGCGTTCGATGGATGTAATAATATGCTCTACCTGACGGGAGAGATCAAAAATCCCGGTAGAAATATTCCGAGAAGTCTGTTTATTGGCTTATCTGTTTGTATCGGCATTTATCTTGTCATCAATGCTGCCATGATCTATGTATTGCCGGTTGAGAAAATGGCAGCCTCAACATTGGTGGCATCAGATGCTACTCAAATTGCTTTTGGCGTTGTTGGCGGCGGGCTGATCGCATTTCTTATTGCATTTTCTGTATTGGGTACCACTTTTTCAAATGTATTTACGCCGCCACGAATGACGTTTGCAATGGCCCAGGACAACAGGTTTTTTAAAATGGCTGGCAGAATTCATCCCAGGTTTCATACACCCGGCAACGCGCTGCTTGTTCATCTTGGCCTGATGATCGTAATGGTATTGAGCGGATCTTTTTTCATTCTTGCTGACATGTATATTTTCATTGTATGGGCATTTAACCTGATGATGATGATCGGTCTTTTTATCCTCCGCAAAAAAATGCCCGACAAAGAGAGGCCCTACCGTGTATGGGGCTATCCATGGATACCTGTTTTAGTCATTTTATTCAACGCCTTCTATCTCATTATCACGTTGGTTGATGATATTCAAAATTATATTGAGGGAAAAACAAGGTTGATGAATTCTGTATTCGGGATAGTAGTGACGGCCGCAGGTATTCCTCTCTATTATTATTTCCGCTGGAAATATCAGAACAAAACAGATACGGCTGTCTCAAAACCGGAATAGGATTTCCCCGATTCTGGAAAAATAGTACATAAGTTATAGTGTCTTTCCTACATCTTTTATCTAAATTAGATATACGAACCTGTAATCCGGTCCTATTAATCCCGTTAATCCTGCCGGGGAAATACCGTATCCGCTACGGCAGGTATAATTCGCCACCGCGAACATTCGGGCTGAACCAGAATCATCTACCAGAACAAATTAAAAACCCCGCCTTTGGCGGGGTTAACCTTTTACTTGCGGGGAGTCTCGCCATAGGCGAGACGACGAAGCAATCTCCCCGGGTTTGTAATATTTTTTGATACCAGCTTTAGTTTTTTATGGTCCCGCCTCAGGCGGGATCACTTCACCGTCCCGTTTTCATAGCAACTAATAGTACCTGCCAATCAGCGGATGCTCAACTACCAGTTTTTTTATCAGGGCAGGATCAATGAGATATTGTTTTCCATAAACTATCTTTCCGCCGGGCTCGACTATCAATGTATACGGCAATGCTCCCTGCCATTTAGGATTCACGGCTTCAATCAGGGCCCATTTATTTCTCATATTAAATAAATAATTTTTGTTCGATGCCTGTTTTGATTGCAAAAACTTTAATGCCTTTGCATGTTTCGAAGTATCATCCAAACAAATGCTGATGAATTCAAAATCACGACCACGATACATGCGATTGATTTCAACAAACTCGGGAAACTCGATCATACAGGGCCCGCACCAGGTGGCCCAAACATTTATGAGCCGCAGTTTATCAGAATTATTTTTTAAGAGCTCTTTTATTCCTGCTTCATCGATCATTTCAAGACTCACTGGTTCGGCTGCCCAATCTTTTTTTGCTTTTTCTATCCAATCACCTTTTTCTGCCCACTTTACCGAGCAGCCAAAAACCTTTGTGGTCTTTACTGTCACTTCTTTATTCTGCAATAATTCTTCAATTGCATTACGGGTATCAAAACTGTTTGGCATTTCTGTAGGTTTTTCTACATCATCTATACGTCCCTGGAAACGAAGTATCCTTTCTTTATCAAATATAAAAACATGAGGGGTAGTGGCAGGCCCGTAAGCTTTTGCCATAGCCTGCTTATCGCCATCGTATAAGTAGGGGAAATTAAATTTCTTTTGTTTTGCTCTCAATTTCATTTCAGCATAGCTGTCACTCATATCAGTATATCCAAGTTCATCAAGACGGATCGACTTTGGATCATTAGGAGAAACAGCAACAACGGCTACACTTTTTGCTGAATAATCTTTTGTGAGCTGTATCATACGTTCTTCATAAGCTTGGGCAGTAGGGCAGTGGTTGCAGGTAAATATGATGACAAGGATCTTGTATTTGCTGAAAGATGCCAACGAATAAGTTTTGCCGTCAACTCCTTTTAACGAAAAAGCAGGAGCTCTTGAGCCGATTGGCAATGTTGGATGTTCCTCAGTGCCTGTAGCAATCGAAGTATTTATTAAAGCAAAAATCAATATAATAAAAAACCGCATGCGAATATTTTTTGAAAAGGTCGAAAATTTTTCGGAATGACGCCCAACGTTAAAGCATTGACGATGTGGCGTATTCTGTGTTCCGTTGCTAGCGGTAGTACTTCGTACTATCTGCTCGTCACTACTTTAAATCTCATCACTCGTTGTCTGTCATACAAAATGTCTAGGTAATTTAGTGAATTCTCAGGTACAATATATTCAAATTCGATTATAGTATCGTCCCGCTTGTATTTTATATATTGCTGTTTCTTCACCGCTAATGTGTCAAGTCTTCGCACTTTTTTTCTTTTGGAGATTTCATCCCAAACCCAAATGTCAGGATTGCGAAAAAGGTTTGAGTTGATTTGAAGATCTTTGAAGTATCCATTGTAGTCTATCTTAAAACGAATGGTGTCACCTTTTCTTACAGCGACAATACCCGATGCTGGTGTTATTAGCTTAATGTTTTTTATTTCACTTGGAAAATAATAAGGATTAGCAGCGAAACTGTCTTTTGAGTAGTTTGATAGCAGCGTCCATTTGTTGCTTTGCGGAAAATGATTTCTTGCAAAATCGTCAGCCGGTGTCAACCAATAATAATTGTCAAAGCTTTTTTGAAAGGACAACAACTTACCATCGTCATTTTTGCCACAACCACCCGCAGCCCATGTTGCGTCTAATAGGTAATAAGCACTGTCTATCCAAACAGAATTCCATGCATGGTCAAGTTTTCCTATAGTGCCAACCTGATAATACTCGGTCCTTATATATCCCGGAATAGTTTCTGATTTCAATCCTGCAATGTCACACATCTTTTTAAAGAGCATAGAGTAGCCCTGGCAGACTGCTTTTTTCTTACGCAAAATCTTGTCTATATATTTTGTCTCCCAAAAAATTCTTTGGGCTTCACAATCCTTGTCGTCTTTACATTTATAGGTCTTTGGTTCTTTGCCTTTGTAGTAATACTTGTTATAGTATTTATAATCGTACCGGATGTTTTCTGTAATCCATTTAAAGATTGCTCTTGCTTTAAGAAGTTGCCTCGAATATGGACTTGTCAAGTCTTGTGTCAAATCAGTTAAATCCTTTTTGTATTTAACCGTAGTTGCAAAACTGTCTACTGAGAAAAAGTTCACTTCGGGCTGTTGGGAAAAAGCAATGATTGGAAAAAGTAAAATAAATAATATTAGTTGCTTCTTGGTATCCATGCATTTTTCGGAGTACGATTAGTATTACCGCTAACGTCAGGGCTTGGCGAAGGCCGTCAAATCGTATGACACTTCCGGCCGAGCCGCACAACAAATATATTTTTATTTGACGGCGAGGCCAACACGCGGCAGGCTTTCGCCAAGCCCCATGTAGTGTCCTGTTTATTTTGAATCTTCTGCCGGAGGATCTAGTTCTGGGGTCGCCATGATCTTCGACATGAACTGCATCGTACCTCTTTTTTTCCAAACTTTTGTCGCGCAAACAGCACCAACTACAATTCCAACCACGACAATCAATATTGCCAAAATAAGGCCGAGTACGTCGGATTTTGCGAAATAAACAACAGCTCCAATAAATAGTGCAATGAGAAAAGGGGAAGCAAATATTTGAAGCCAACCAATAATTTCCATGATGGTCTCAAACAGGCTACGTCTTCGAACTTCAGAGTTTTTCGACTGCGACATTTTTTCAATTTATGGAAATGATTTACGCCGTTGTTGGTGTTCAAAGATAAAAATACTACAACTTTGAGACTATAAGCACCAACAACCGATTTGGTTCAGTCTTTCAAATGTGTAAGAAATCCCCAATTATCTTTTCCGTATTTATAAAATATCGCTGATGAGTATTTATAATCATCTGAATATTTACATAAACCTGCTCTTACAGGATTTTCATGCATATATTTTAACTTCTGAAGTAAAACTTTTTCAGACTAAATTTCAACTGACAAGGGGTTTCTTTCCCAAAATTGGTATTTTCTGTCTTTAGCATTGACCATAAAGTCTTTCAGGTCTTCAGCATGATTTTTTATCATATCTTTTTTAATCAACTGCGCTGTATATTTAAGAAAATCTCTTTGTACATCATCTCTTTTTCTTCCGGCTTGTAATTGCCAGATCACGTGAATATGATTATCCATGATAACAAATCCATAAACTATCACTCTCTTATCATTCACAAGGAATCTCAAGCTTTCAATAACAATATTTTTGTATTTATCATGAATCAGAAGTTTCTTCCATTTAAGGTTAGTTGCGGTAAAAAAGTGGGGATATTCTGTTATGATATCTGCCATGACAGAATAAAGTTACTCCGTTCGACGTGTTGTTGGTGCTTAGTGTACTATACTTGGAAGAGAATTCAGGAGAACACCAACAACGGCGTAAAATAATAATTTTAAATATTATCTCTCTCTAAGCCTATATACATAGGATGCACCTGTTGGCAGCAGTCATTCGCTTCAAAATGATCTGTCTCTCGAATCAAAGATTTTTGTTGTGTCGTTCTGTGGTGTAATAACAAAATAAGTTCTGTCTGCAGTAAGTGTATCGTTGAGTCTGATAAGTAAAGATTTCCCTTCTACTTTTGTATTTACGTTTACAATTCTTGGAGTAAACATTGTCATTAGCCATGAATGATTATCGACATAGTAAGCTCCAGAGTCTTGAGTGACCTCTCGTTTAATGCTTTTATACATTGGTTCTAATCCGTCTTTTGAATTCATCATTTTGTCGCACCATGTAGTAACTTGCTTAACATTGAAATAAAAGTCGTAATTACCATATCTAATACTGAAATTGGAGTCAATTGTTGAGTCGCTAATTTTTTCTTCATAACGGAATATTTGTCCAATACCCTGACCCTGAAAAAGAATCCCTTTTAAGTATTCAAATCCTTTCCACTGGCAATCTATTTGAGTTCTACTAATCGTTTCATTTCTGGCGTAAGCAGTGCATGACAAATCGGTTGTACAATAGCCCGTTTGTTTTTTTAAGGATTTCAAATCGTTTAAGAAGGAATAGA
>DASUTO010000494.1:0-2417 GCA_036374555.1 Chitinophagaceae bacterium | reverse complement strand
CCAAAAAAAATAAGTTTTTTTAGCATTGGAGTCTGTTTAAAATTGCCCATAACGTCCAGGCATTTGTGCTGTTGGGGGCTTCATCCATTCGTCGCCCCCGGCGACGGCTGCTGAACGTTATTACTAAAGATAAAATTTTATTCTGTTGCTCAATAGTAAATGTCAAGCTGGGACAAAAAGCTGAACAGCGTTACTATTGTTGAACGACGCTTTGCGTCGCACCCCAGTAGCACAAATGCGCCTGTTGCCTGCTGTTTTTCTTTAAGTAGTTATTGTCGCAAAGAAGCAACTTAATTACTTCAATTGTTAAGTTTGGGTCTCCCTGGCTTGCTTTTTCTTATTTACATACCAGAAGATCAGTCCGCCAATTATAATGAGTCCGAAAGCATAAGCAAGAACAATCATTTTGATTTCCTTTTTTCGATATTCACTATAGTTAGCTAAAGTGTGTTCATCTTTTTCAACTTGAAAAACAAAAGAATTTTGGTCACTCGTACTTAGTCGGTATAAAAGTTTTATTGTGTCGCCAATTCTTATATTGTCTTTAAGATGTTTGCAAAAATCAGCACCTCTGTCAATTACAAAGTTTTGATCTGAATTATTCAATTTAAGTCCAAAGACGGTCGAATATTTTTTTGATCTAAAAGTGAATTTTTGGATTTGGGTTATATCTGCATAAGTGACAACTCCGGTCACTGTCTTTGCTTCGGAAAGGTCAACATAAATATCTTTAAATAGTCCCCATGTTCCTCTTGCGATACAAGCAAGTCCTAAGAGTAAGAGGATAACAATGTCAACAGTTCTTAGTTTCATGTATTAAAAATAGTAAGCCGATGTTCTCTACAGGGCTTTTTATTTTGGCTTTGCCAAATTTTTGTCAACGGTCAAGGTGAATTCTATGGTTGAGTTTAGATCCACTTTTTTATACTTCCCGTCTGAAGAGAATTCGACAAATTGCATAGTCATGCCTTGCCACGCAACTTGATTTGTGATACTCGCATGTACATGAATTTTATTTGAGAATTCTCCATTGTTGTTGATAATTTGAGGTTTCCAGTCTGATCTGAAATCAATTTTTGATGCTATAAACAGTGCACTTTCTTTTGATATTTCCATGAAGTCACATTCACCATAAGTGGTATGTTTTATATTTATTGTATTTCTGAGAAAGCGTACCAATCCATTTGGATTTCTTTCAAACATTGATCCGACAAAAATGCTGCATTGTCTGCTTTCATTACTCAACATACCATGCTTTAATGAGTCAGCCAAGTCAGAAATAATTTTATATGATTCAGATTCAAGTATTAGGTCTTTTGGTTTCAGGTTATGGGAGCTTTCTGGAAAGTGCTTTATTGATACTGATAAATTGGCTGCATTGTTCGTAAAATCCGAAACAGAAGTATTAACTGAGAATGGAAAGCTCAATTGTTTGTTTAGGATTTCCCAAGGCTTAATCACATTATTTAGGAACTTTATTTTGTCTTCTGTCATATGGTCTTCGAAGCATTGATCAATTCAGTAAAATAGCAGGCAACGGTTACGGCTTGGCGATGTGGCGGCATTTGAAAATTGTCAGCCTGTAACTGCTGCTGAATAAAGATACAAAGGATGATATTATATTCTAAAGTTCATCCGTGTTACGTCGGCTGGAACTGAAGCCTTATAGCGAACAAAAAGTTGAGAATATATTCGTCGCCCCGCCATATTGCCAATGCAATGTTAGCTGCTATATTTAGTCGTCAACAATTTTTAATGGTTCAATTTTGTTTTCCTTTAAACTGATTGTCGTCTTGTCAATGAGTTTAACAAGTCCGTCATATCCATATTGCTTTTCGTAATCTTTAAGAATAGCTTCTGCAAAAATGATTTCACCAGAAAGAGTAAATCTGAAATGGTCATTATATTTTGTGAAGTAATCGTCTAAACCCTCTCTGATTTGCAGGGGAATTAAAACAGTAAGAACCTTGTCGCTTTGTAAGTTTGTCAATGGGGAGAGAATGATTTTGTAATTATTTATTTGTCCCTCAAGCTTATTAGCTTCTTCTTTTATAAATCCAATCTTTTGGAAGCTTAAGAAAGGTTCTTTGTCTAAAAGTTGAGAAATTATTTTCGGTGCTGATTTCTCATAAAAGCGATAGTCAATGTAGCCAATAATTAGAGCAGCCATGACAAAAAATAACATCATAGTCACAACAAAGACAAAAGAAGTTTGATGTCCACCTAACAATCTGATTATTGTGGCAATTACACCAATACTAACCCACAAGATGAGTTTTCGTTTAAAATACTGATTAAAAATTTCTTTTGAAGTAATGGTCATTTTGTATAGCAGCTAACGGCCACAGCTTTGCGTTCGGCAGGGCATTTGGAAAACGTCCAGCCTGGAACTGCAGCCGATGTAAAATACAAAAATT
>DASUTO010000493.1:0-3152 GCA_036374555.1 Chitinophagaceae bacterium | reverse complement strand
AGCGCCAGGTTGCATTTTAATGTCAAAACCCGCAGGTTGTTCGATTGGTTTAAAACCAATTGCTGTAATTTTTAATTTGGATTTTCCAAAAAGAGGAACGTTTTCCAAAGAAAATTCCCCGTTTGCTTTTGTGAGCATGCCGGCTATTATTACTTCTTTACTTTTTTTGGTGGCGGTATCCATACGAGTCTGTACCAATTGAACCGAAGCCGCATCCACAGGTTTTCCGCTTTGTGCCTCTACGATCTTTCCATACATACGACCATTCATTTGCTGGCCATTTCCGCCGCCTCCGGGCCTCTGCATTGGATTTTGAGCAATCAAGCAAAAGCTGGTAAGGTTTAATAAAAAAACGAGAACTAACTTATTCATTTTGCGAGTTTTGAGATTAGACGTGCAAAGGGCATTTAACCTTCTCTAAAAGTCATTTTTTAATGACAAAAGGCTTAACGGCAATTATAGAAGGAAAAAGCTCAGGATATTAACCTTAATTAACTATTTAGGTAGGAAATAGTTGATCAATACCTGTGCAATACCGATAATAAAACCAATGACCCCGCCAAGGATCTCAACAAACCTGAACTCTTTGCTCATTATCTGGTGTAAAATATCTTCCAATTTATCTGTTGAAAATGCCGAGACCTTTTCAGTAACAATCTTTTCGAGGTCCAGCTCGTGCTGCAAATGGCCTGCATAACTTTTCATCAGCTGCGGAAATAGAGTTTCCAATTCCTGCATGAATATCTTTTTCAGTGACCTGATCGTTTTATCGCCGATAAACAAACTAAGAAAGGGCATTTCATCACTCAGTTTATTTCGCAGGAAGTTGTCAACATGGTCATCGATCATGGGCATAAGTTTCTGCAAGTTTTCAGGGTGGGTTATTTTCTGTTCGATGTCTTCAAAAGAAAGGAACTCTACACTGATCATTTTTCCAAGTTTCTCCGCAAATATTTTTTGCCGTTTTGGAAAAATTCCATGAAAAGTAATTCCAAGGATACGCTTTGGGTCTTTAGGATGAAAAAGCATTTTTATAGCTATCCAGTTTGTGAACCAACCAATAAACGCAGAGATCAAAGGGATAACAAGAAGCTGAATTAAGAGGGAATAATTCATCAATAAGTTTGGACAAAGAAATAGAAACATGCTTTCGGTTCAAAATCTCATTTTGGGCACAAGGACGAATTATATATTTTTGCTGTCGGTAAAAATGGTAGCCATAGCTCAGCTGGTTAGAGCATCAGATTGTGGTTCTGAGGGTCGTGGGTTCGAACCCCATTGGTTACCCAAAAACAATAAAACCTTCTGCCTTCAGAAGGTTTTTTATTTTCAATCTATCCACCATTCATCAAAAAGCTCTGTTAAAAGGAATTAGACGTAAGAAAACCCATGTTTTTGCGTTATTTTTACGAAACTGATAAAGCTGATATTTTAATGCTAAAGCTGATAAATTATATGACAAACTTTAAAAGATTACCTATCCTGATCATCATCCTGCTTGTTGCAGGAGTGTTCTTTGCCGGCTCGGTGAAAAGAGAAGTGGATCCACCCGGTAAGTATGAAAAGATACTGCACAATGTTACTGATATGCTGAAGGAAGCTCACTATAGTCCTAAGCTTATTGATGACAGCTTTTCTAAAAAAATATTTTACAAGTATTTTGAAGTGATCGACCCCAACAAAAATATTTTTTTGAAAGAAGACATCGAATCACTTAAAAAATTCGAGTATAAGATCGATGATGAAATGAAAGGTGCTGATGTTGAGTTTTTCAAAGCAGTTGGCCAGGTGTTTAATAAAAGAATGGAAGAAGCCGCATTGATCTCCAAAGAAATTTTGAGCAAACCATTTGATTACTCAATAGATGAAACCTATACAGGTGATCCTGATAAATTAAAATACCCGGCAACGGAGGCAGAAAGAAAAGAGAGGTGGAGAAAATCATTGAAATATCAGTCACTTGACAGGTATGTTGATTTGATTGAAACAAGAGATAAAAATAAAACTGTAGAAGGTTTTAAGGTAAAATCCGACACTGAATTAGAAGCTGATGCAAGAGAGAAAGTAGTTAAATCAATGGACAGAACTTTTGAAAGATATCGTTTCAAATTTTCTGAAGATGATAAATTCAATTTGTTTGTAAGCATCATTACCAATGCGATGGATCCGCATACAGAATTTTTCCCTCCAGTAGATAAAAGATATTTTGATGAGCAAATGAGCGGTCGCTTTTTTGGTATAGGCGCATCACTTATTTACGATGAAGGCAATATCAAAATAAATACATTGGTTGCAGGGAGCCCCGCATGGAAAAGTGGTGAAGTACAGGTGGGAGATGTCATCCTGCGAGTTGGACAAGGAAAAGAAGAGCCAACAGAACTTACCGGCTTTGTAGTGGAAGATGCTGTAAAGCTTATTCGTGGTAAGAAAGGAACCGAAGTGAGACTGACTTTGAAGAAACAAGATGGTTCTGTAAAAGTAGTTACATTGGTTCGTGACGAGATCGTGCAAGACGAATCGTTTGCTAAAAGTGCAATTATCACCAATGGCAATTCAAGATTAGGATACATTTATCTGCCTGAATTCTATGCGGACTTTGACAGGCCAAATGGTGCCCGTTGCTATATAGATGTAGCAAAAGAGATCATTAAATTGAAAGAAGATAAGGTGGATGGTATCATCATGGATCTTCGTAATAATGGCGGTGGTTCTCTTTATGATGTTGTACAAATGGTTGGTCTTTTCATTGATAAAGGTCCGATAGTACAGGTAAAAGATCGTGATGGTAAGCCAAATATCCTGGAAGATAAAAATCGTGAAGTTTTATATGATGGTCCGCTTACTGTAATGGTAAATGAATTCAGTGCATCGGCTTCAGAAATTTTTGCTGCTGCGATCCAGGATTATGGTCGTGGTGTAGTTATAGGCAGCACTACCACGTATGGCAAAGGAACTGTACAGCGCAACCTTGGCCTTGATCCTGAATCTGGTTACCTGAATTCAAATTCAGATCTGGGAACAATCAAATTGACCTTACAAAAGTTTTATAGAGTAAATGGCGGATCTACACAATTAAGAGGTGTTGCGTCTGATATAGTATTACCGGATAATTATGAGTATCTGAAATTCCGTGAGAAAGATGATCCTGATGC
>DASUTO010000492.1:0-7217 GCA_036374555.1 Chitinophagaceae bacterium | reverse complement strand
ACCAGGCTCCTGCCCATTCCCAGCAATTCATTTAAATGTGTATCCTTAAAATAAAGTTGCCCGTTCAGTTCATTGTATTCTTTGTCAAAAGTGCCGCCGGTAATAAAAATCCTTATTGCCATTCAATCGATTTTACGTTGTGAAATTATGGAATCCTGATGAGCTAAGAATATGAGTTTAAATATTCAGAACTTAGCGTCATGCAGCAAGTAATTCCCGGCATTGATGTTTTTTTACAGGATCCCGAAGTGAATAAAAATTTGAGGTTTGCGATCGTAACGAATAACGCGGCTTTTACTTCAGATAGAATATTAAGCCGTTTAGCATTGGTGAATAAAGGATTTGGGCTTGTTAAAATTTTTTCTCCCGAGCACGGCATTTCAGTTAAAGGTGAAGATGGTGTTTATCAAAAAGATGCTATTGATATTAAAACAGCGTTGCCAATAATTAGTTTATATGGCGATCGTTTAATGCCAACTGAGCAAGATCTGGAAGGTATTGATATTGTCCTGTTTGATATTCCTGATGTCGGTTGCCGCTTCTATACATACCTATGGACAATGACCTACGTGATGGAAGCATGTGCGAAATATAATAAGCAGCTGATCATTTTAGACAGACCAAATCCAATTGGTGGAAACCTGGAAATGGCGGAGGGTCTAATGCTTGATGAAAAAAACTGTTCATCATTTATTGGTCGGTGGTCAATTCCCATACGACATAGTTGCACATTAGGAGAGCTGGCAAATTATTTTTCAAACAAGAAGATAAACGGGCTTGATCTTAAGATCATTCCAGTTAAAAATTGGGAGCGGGATCAAATGGCAGGAACTGGTTTTGACTTTTACCCAACATCTCCCGCTATAAAAAATATTGAAACTGCATTGGTTTATCCCGGCATGGGATTATTAGAAGGTATTAATGTTAATGAAGGCCGCGGGACTGATAAACCTTTTATACAATTTGGTGCCCCATGGATAAATGGCGCAGAACTGCTTGCTGAATTGAATAAAAGAAATTGTGCGGGTATCAAAATGAGTCCTTGCTCTTACTTTCCAATTGATAGTTTATATAAAGATGAAACATGTTATGGTCTTGAATTGAAAGTAACTGATGCCAACAAATTTCATCCTGTAAATTTTGGCATCGATCTTATTTCTGTTCTTTTTAGGCTATACCCTGAACAAGTAAAGGAACGAGCTTATATCACAAACGTTAACCCCACCGGTGGTGGGCATTTGGATAAATTAATAGGCATTAAAGATTCCTTTGATCTTTTTAAATCGGGTAGAGTTCATAAAACTGATATTTCCATTTCCTGGTTACAAGAAATTGCACCTTACCTTTTGAATCATTATATCCCTATTTAATTCCGCCTGCAGTAACAGAACCCGTCATGCCCCTGTGATAGATACAATGATAGGGAACTGTTCCCGGTATATTGAAGGTCTGTCTAAATGTAGCACCCGGCTGTAAATCACCACTGTTAAAACTTCCGTCATCAGCAGTAACAGTGTGGATCATATTATCGTCATTAATCCATGTTACTGTTCCCCCCACCGCAAACCCAAGTGTTGCGGGGGAAAAAGTAGAATTTTTCATATACACTTTGTTGTCATTACTCACCGCCGGATCGTCAACAATCTCATCATTGTTTTTACTACAGCTTAAGAAAAGAAAGCCTACAAGAATCATATTAAACCCTATCATAAAAAAATTTCTCGTTTTCATCATTCCGTTTTTTAATTTGAGAAGGATCTCATACATAGAAACAGCAACATCAGGGCCAAAAAGAAATATCATTGAGACTTTGTATTACAGTTTGTTTTTCAGCATTTAAAAGATTAATGATTGAACATGCAACAAGTGCTTGTATACCATAGATCATAGTTTGTAACTTTAAACCATGTCATCACATACCATAAATACATTTTACAACAGCACCCAAATGGAAACTGATAGGTTGGGGCAACATGTGTTTCAACTTGAAAAGATGCGTACACAGGAGATCATTCTCCGTTACTTAAAATCCTCAATGAATATTGCAGATATCGGTGGCGCGACCGGAGCTTATTCTTTTTGGCTTCATAATATGGGTCATCGTGTCCATTTACTGGATGCAGCAGAATTTCATATTGAAGCTGCTACCAAAATCTCGATTTCAGAAAATAAACCCCTTGCGTCAATTTTATTGGGTGATGCAAGGCAACTCCCTTATGATGACGAGCAATTTGACCTGGTATTATTATTCGGACCACTATATCATTTGCAGGAAACAGAAGATCGGGTAAAAAGCATTGCTGAGGCAAAAAGAGTTTTGAAAAAAGATGGTGTATTGCTGGCGGCAACCATTACCAGGTATGCGTCGTTGTTTGATGGATTCTGGCAAGGGTTTATTGATGACCCGGCTTTTGAAAATATATTGAAACAATACCTTGAGGATGGCAATCATTTTAACCCGGTAAATCATCCCATGTATTTTACCGATGCGCATTTCCATACGCAAAAAGAAATTGAAGAAGAATTTACAAACGCTGGTTTTTCTAAATTTAATATAATTGCTATTGAAGGTTTTGGATGGCTGACCCCGCGTTTCATGGAAAGATGGAATGATGAAGAGTTAAGAAATAAGATGCTCCAATACATAAGAAAAACAGAAAAAGACCCCGTAATGGTTGGTATAAGTGCACATGTAATGACAATTGCCAGGAAAACAGGCTGATAAAATTTTTTACAAAATGCCACTATTCCAAAGTAAATTTGTGGACACAAAAAAGGCCCTTCCGTAGAAACGGACTGGCCTCTCACGATTGCTTGCCATATGAAAATCTTTAAAAATTTCTTTTAGGCCTCTCTGCTGCTTGTCTACTCTTCAACGATTGCTTGCTTATGAAATAACAGAGACGCAGATCAAAAGTATAAAGCAGTGCTGTCTTACTGAAAATATCTTGCTCCCCGTTTTATCATTTCAAACGGGTGAGAATTTAAGTAACTCATTGCATGCTAAGCGTTTCCAAAAAAATATTTTATTATGTCCAACAGGTTTTCAGATATATTATTTCAATTGGTTCATTCGCTGGAAAAGTCGGAAAAACGGCATTTTAAGCTTTATATAAAGAGGAGTTCCGCTAAACAAGACCTTAAGATCATACAGCTTTTTGATGCATTAGATAAATTGCAGGAATACGATGAAAAGCTGTTATTGAGGAAAATGCCAGGCATTTCCAAATCACAATTAGCCAATTTAAAAAATCATTTATACAAACAAGTATTAGCAAGTCTTCGGTTGTTAAAAACAACGGATAACATCGATCTCCAGTTGAGTGAACATCTTGATAATGCCCGTATACTATATAACAAGGGATTAAAAATTCATAGTCTTCGCATTTTAGAAAGAGCAAAAGAGCTTGCAAGGGCTAATCAAAAATTCAATACGCTGGTGCAATTACTTTCGCTTGAAAAGAAAATTGAGACGCTTCATATTACCCGCAGCACTACCGACAAAACCAAAAAGATGACCGATGAGGCGTTAGAGATCAGTGGTCATATTGACAGGGTAACACGTCTTTCTAATCTTGCATTGCTTTTATATCGCTGGTTTGTTTTGTACGGTCATGCAAGAAATGACCAGGATGAAAAAGAACTCAATACATTTTTTAAAAATTATTTACCTGCGGATGTACAAAAAGTAAACGGCTTCTATGAAAAACTTTACCTCTACCAGAGTTATTGCTGGTATGCTTTTATCCGCCAGGATTTTTTAATGTATTATCGCTACAGTCAGAAGTGGATCGACCTCTTTCAAGAACAGCCTGTGATGAAAGAGGTGGAAACAGGACATTACATAAAAGGAGTTCATACATTACTGAATGCCTTTTTTGATCTTCGTTATTTTGAAAGATTTGAAACAGTGCTCCAAAAATTTGAACAGTTTGCAAAAACAGATATTGCAAACCGGCACGACAATTTCCGTACGCATACTTCTATTTATATCAACAGCGCCAAAATAAACCAGCACCTGATGAAAGGAACCTTTGCAGAAGGATTGAAGCTGGTGCCGTCAATCGAAAAAAACCTCGAAGAGTATGCACTTTTTGTCGACAGCCATCGCATTCTTGTGTTTAACTATAAGATCGCCAGTTTATATTTTGGCGCCGGGAAATATGGAATAGCAATTGACTACTTACAAAAAATAATCAATGGGGCGGTTGATCTGCGTATAGACCTGCAATGTTATGCACGTTTACTTCACCTGATGGCGCATTATGAATTGGGAAATGACCAGATCATTGAATCACTCATAAAATCCGTCTACCGGTATATGGCAAAAATGAAAAATCTGACGGTGGTTGAAGAAGAGATATTTCGTTTCCTTAGACATTCATTCAATGTTTCTCCTAAGAAGATAAAACCCGAGCTTGAAAAATTACTTGACAAAATAAAACATCTCGAGAAGAACCGCTTTGAAACAAGATCATTTGCTTATCTCGATGTTATTTCATGGGTAGAAAGTAAAGTTTACAATAGACCCATGAGCGAAATAATTTTTGAAAAATACCTGAATAGGAAAAAAAGAGGTCTGCCTTCTGCGAAAGCAGCATAATCTAAAAAAAACAACTGTATTTGTTAACTTTAATGTTATTGTGAATTATTTTCCGTAATTCTTTTAGTGTCTTTATAAGTATGCGGATATATTCGTTTTTCATACTGCTGATTTTTTGTTACATAGTTCCTGCTGCACAAGTTCAAAAGAAAGCTGCAGATTTTGGAATTCGTATCGGTGTGATGATCCCTGGAAAACTGAATGCCATTACAGATGTCAGAGGTGTAAAAGTTGGGCAGACTACATTGATTAAAGCTGATTCGATCCGCACCGGCGTCACCGCTATTCTTCCACATGAAGGAAATCTGTTTCAGCAAAAAGTACCGGCTGCAGTTTATGTGGGCAACGGTTTTGGCAAGCTGGCAGGTGTCACGCAGGTAAAAGAACTCGGTAATATCGAATCGCCGGTCATTCTTACCAATACATTGGGCGTCTCAACTGCAATGAATGCTGTTGTTTCTTACACGTTGTCCCAGAAAGGAAATGAAAATGTGCAATCAGTTAATGCTGTTGTCGGCGAAACCAATGATGGCTTCCTGAATGATATCCGTGGAAGACATGTAACAGAAACCGACGTGTTGAATGCGATCATAACAGCATCACCGGGAATGGTGACAGAAGGAAATGTTGGCGCAGGCACGGGTACCGTTTGTTTTGGTTTTAAAGGTGGAATCGGAACCGCTTCCCGTGTGCTGCCAAAAAAGTTGGGTGGTTATACTGTTGGCGTATTAGTGCAGACAAATTTTGGGGGGGTGTTATCTATTGATGGCGTACCGGTAGGTGAAGAACTCAAGAAATATTACCTACGTGAAGAATTAGAAGAAAAAGCGGATGGGAGTTGTATGATAGTGGTGGCGACAAATGCGCCGCTTGATTCCAGAAGCCTTGAACGACTGGCGAAAAGAGCATTTATGGGTCTGGCAAAAACCGGAGGCATCGCAAGTAATGGTAGCGGTGATTATGTAATTGCATTTTCTACCGACAGTTCATTGAGAGTCCCATTTAATGCGGCTGATATTTTTCAACAAAATGTCTTAAGCAATGACGCTGTTTCACCGCTGTTCATGGCTGCTATTGAAGCTACGGAAGAAGCGATCGTTAATTCGTTACTTGCAGCGGAAACTATGAGAGGGAAAAATGGAAGAACAGTAGAAGCTTTGCCAAAAGAAAAACTGAAACAGATCTTAAAAAAATATAGTCGTCTCAGTAACTAATATGCCAGTTTATCTCAATGACAAGTTTCTTGAAAATAATGAAGCCGTGCTTCATGTCTCGGACCTTTCTATGCAAAGAGGCTATGCAGTATTTGACTTTTTCAGAACCATAAACGGGGTTCCTCTGTTCATCGCGGACCACCTTGATCGCTTTTATGCTTCTGCCATCAGCCTTCATTTGATTGTAAGAAAAAAGAACGGGGAACTCGCAACTATCATTCACGAATTGATAAAAAGATCATCGTTTTCTGAAGCAGGCATCCGAATCATGTTAACAGGGGGATACTCTTCGGATAATTATCATCCTGCAGAACCAAATCTATTGATCACCTGCAATCCTGTAGAAACAGCAACGCAGGCTGATTTTGAAAAAGGTTATTCAGTAATCACTCATGAGTATCAGCGGGAATTGCCTAACGTAAAAAGCATTAATTATTTAATGGCGGTATGGCTACAGCCTTTGATGAAAGAAAAACAGGTAGATGATATTTTATATTTCAGATATGGTATCATCTCCGAATTTCCCCGATCCAATGTATTTATAATTACAAAGGACAACAAGCTGGTAACACCTGCACATAACATACTTGCCGGCATCACCCGTAAAAACGTAATGGCCCTTGCTGCAGAAAAAATGGCAGTTGAAGAAAGAGAGATAACAACAGAAGAGTTAAGGAATGCGGCAGAAGTTTTTTTAACCAGTACTACAAAAAGAATTCTGCCAATTGTAAAAATTGATAATAAAATCATCGGTAACGGCAAGCCTGGAAAAATCACAACAGTACTTTACGAGGCATTTCTTGAGCTGGAGGATTCATGTGTTAAGTTTGTGAGCCGGTAAAAAAGACATGCTGCCTGCTTGATCAGTTTTGAATATTCATTTCTCTATATATTTCTCGACCTGTTGTTCCGTTTTTGAAAACGTTTGTGTCTATGCAGCAGAAATTAAAAAAGAAAAAGGTTTTCTCATCAGGAATTTTTTTGTAAGCAGAATGATAATTATTCTGCTGAACCCCTGATTAGGATTGATCTACGCTAACTTTGCAGCATGGCAAGAACCCCGTCGACTATGGTGGAGCTTGGAACAAAGGCTCCTGGTTTTTTTCTACCTGATACTGCATCAGGAAGAAATCTTTCGCTTGAAGATGTAAAAGGTAAAGTGGCAACCGTAATTATGTTCATCTGTAATCATTGCCCTTTTGTAAAACATGTGAATGAAGGACTGGTAAAACTCAGTAATGATTATAAAAACAAAGACGTTGGATTTGCTGCTATCAGCGCCAATGATGTAATAAACTATCCTGATGATGCCCCTGGATTGATGACACAGGTTGCTAAACAATTGAAATATCCATTCCCCTATTTATATGATGAATCACAGGACACTGCAAAGGCCTATA
>DASUTO010000491.1:0-5777 GCA_036374555.1 Chitinophagaceae bacterium | reverse complement strand
AGATCTGCGCACCTGGAATATGAAGTTTATACTTTTAGTAAGGATAGCTTGAAAATAAATGCCTACTTCTCTCCCACTTTGAATTATTTTAATACTGAAGAAGGGTTACAATACGCCATTTCAATCGACGATGAAACACCTCAGATCATTAGCATAAATAAAGAAGACAGAAATACCGGAGCAGGAATATGGAACCGTTGGGTTGGCGAAAATATTATCATTAAAACAAGCCGCCATCATATGTCAAAACCAGGAAAACATATTGTGAAATATTGGGTAGTGAATGCGGGTGTTGTATTACAAAAACTGGTGCTTGATTTTGGTGAGGTCAAACCAAGTTATTTAGGTCCCCCTGAAACAAGAGCTAACAATCAAAAATTTTAAACACATAAAAATGAAATTCCAACATTTCCTGGCGACAGCAATCAGTACGATCGTATTTGTAAGCTGCAATAACGAAGTAAAAGAAGATACACCTGCATCAACAACAGAAACAAAAACGGACGAAAAGAAAGAATATCTTTCGCAGCCACTCGTCTCACATATATACACAGCCGATCCATCGGCTCATGTGTTTAATGGTCGTATCTACATTTATCCTTCGCATGATACGGCAACCGGAACCAAAGAGGATGACCTGGGCAGTCATTTTGATATGAGAGATTATCGTATTCTTTCTATGGATTCAGTTGGTGGGCCTGTAACTGATCATGGTGTTGCATTAGATATTAAAGATGTTCCATGGGCAGGAAGACAAATGTGGGCTCCCGATGCTGCATTTGCCAATGGAAAATATTATTTGTATTTCCCGGTAAAAAATAAACAGGATGTATTTCAGATCGGTGTAGCTACAAGTGATAAACCCGAAGGGCCGTTCACTGCGGAAAAAGAACCAATTAAAAATAGTTACAGTATCGATCCCTGTGTTTTCAAAGATGATGATGGAAAATTCTATATGTACTTCGGTGGCATCTGGGGTGGTCAATTGCAGCGATGGAATCATAATAAGTACGACTCGACCGCTACAAACCGGACTAATGAAGAAATTGCTGCATTACCAAGAATAGCAAAATTGAATGCAGACATGAAAAGTTTTGCTGAACCTGTTAAAGAAGTAAAGCTTGTTGATAAAGAGGGAAAGAGTTTTGGTGAAAAAGACAACGATAAAAGATTTTTTGAAGCAGCATGGGTATTTAAATACAAAGGCAAGTACTATTTCACTTATTCAACGGGTGACACACATTTTCTTTGTTACGCAACGGGTGATAATCCTTACGGTCCATTTACTTACCAGGGGGTGATTTTGAACCCTGTTGATGGTTGGACAAATCATCATTCTATTATTGAGTTTAACGGTAAATGGTATTTGTTTTATCATGACGTACAGTTGAGCGGAAAAACGCATTTGAGAAATGTGAAGGTCACAGAACTGAAGTTTAATGATGATGGTTCGATACAAACACTGACGGCGCAGAAGTGATACCGTGAAAAGTGAAACACCAATCGTGAAAGTTTTTGTCTCACTTTTCACTTGCTGAATACAATTACAGAACGAGGATTGGATTGCGACGCAATCCGATTATGAAAAATTGAAGTTGGTATTATAAAATAAATGTCAATGAAAAAAACTCTTTCGATAACGGTTTTATTTTTTTCAGTTGCAGTTCATGCACAGGATTATAAGTCATTCCCGATGTGGGATCCATCATTGCCCATGGAACAAAGAGTAAACGATGTGGTGAGCCGGTTGACGCTGGAAGAAAAAGTGAAACAGATGTTGAACGCGACTCCGGCTATACCGCGGTTGGGTATCCTTGCATACGATTGGTGGAACGAGACATTGCATGGCGTGGCAAGAACACCGTTTAAAGTAACATCCTATCCGCAGGCGATCGGTATGGCTGCAACATGGGATACTATTTCATTATATCGCATGGCAGATTTTTCAGCACTCGAAGGAAGAGCGATATATAACAAAGCTGTTGAATCAGGAAGAACCAGAGAAAGATATTTGGGATTAACATACTGGACGCCGAATATCAACATCTTTCGGGATCCACGCTGGGGCCGTGGCCAGGAAACGTATGGCGAAGATCCTTTCTTAACGGCGATGCTTGCCCGTGCATTTGTTCGCGGCCTGCAAGGGGAAGATCCTAAATATTTAAAAGCGGCTGCATGTGCCAAACATTTTGCCGTGCATAGCGGACCCGAACCATCACGGCATGTTGATAATTTTAATCCTTCCACCTATGATCTCTGGGATACTTATTTACCTGCGTTCAAAGAATTAATTGTGAAAGCAAATGTAGCTGGTGTGATGTGTGCTTATAATGCGGTGAACACCCAACCTTGTTGTGCAAATGACCTGTTGATGAATGATATTTTGCGGAAGCAATGGAATTTTACCGGCTATGTTACCAGTGATTGCTGGGCAATAGATGATTTTTTTAAATATCATAAGACACATAAGGATTCAGTGACGGCTGCAGTAGATGGCGTAATGCATGGTACCGATATCGAATGTGGCACATCAGTTTATTATACATTATATAATGGAGTAAAAAGTGGTTTGATTAAAGAAGAACAACTTGATGTTTCCTTACGAAGATTGTTTATGATCCGTTACCGACTTGGCATGTTCGACCCTCCATCAATGGTAAAGTATGCACAAACACCCGCATCAGCGTTGGAGGCACCGGAGCACAAAGCTCTTGCTTTAAAGATGGCACAACAAAGCATTGTATTGTTGAAAAACGAAAACAACGTATTGCCATTAAAGAAAACAATTAAGAAGATTGCTGTACTTGGTCCGAATGCTGATAATCGTATTTCAGTTTTGGGAAATTATAATGGGAATCCCTCAAGAGTTGTTTCGTTACTTGATGGGCTTAAAGAAAAACTCGGAAACAGTGTAGAAATAATTTATGAACCCGCTATTAATTTTATCAATGACACAATGCTGGCTTATGAAGATGTAACGAATCAATACGGTTGGGAAGGCAATAAGGGTTTTAAGGTCGAGTACTTTAATAACCGTGAATTGGAAGGGAATGCTATCGTAACCAGAACTGAGAACAAGATCGATAATTTTTGGCAGGAAGGTCAGAATGTTGTGGAGGGAATCAAGGCCAATAATTTTTCTGTTCGGTATACTTCGAATTATACAGCAACAAAAGATGGTTTCATCACTTTTGAAGTAGAAGCTGATGATGGTTACCGGTTTTTAGTGAATGATAGATCAGTGATCAACGCATGGCAGCGCAATCGCTGGGGTGCCAGAACGTATAAGCTTCAAACAAAAAAAGACTCTGTTTATAAATTAGTATTGGAATACTGGCAAGGCGAAGGCAAAGCAAATGTTGCACTTCGGGCTGGTAATTTTAAAAGAACGGATTTTGCAGCGGTTGCCAACCATGTGAAAGATGCTGATGTTATTATTTATGCGGGTGGTATTTCACCACAACTGGAAGGTGAAGAAATGCCTGTGAATGCTCCCGGTTTCAATGGCGGCGACAGGACTTCTATTCTATTGCCCGCTGTGCAAACAGAATTGATGAAAGCATTGAAGTCAACCGGTAAGCCTGTTGTATTTGTGATGATGACAGGCAGCGCTATCGCTATTCCATGGGAGAATGAGAATATCCCGGCGATCCTCAATGCCTGGTATGGCGGACAAAGTGCTGGCACTGCAATTGCGGATGTTTTGTTTGGCGATTATAACCCAGCGGGCCGATTACCGGTTACTTTTTACAAAAGTGACAACGATTTGCCTGGTTTTAGCGACTACTCAATGAACAACAGGACATATCGTTATTTCAAAGGTCAAGCCTTATATCCTTTCGGTTACGGTTTGAGTTATACAAGTTTTAAATATGATATGCTGAAAGTTCCAACGACTGCTATGGCAGGCAAAAATGTGACGGTAAGTGCAAGAGTGACGAATACAGGGAAAATGAATGGCGAAGAAGTTGTACAATTATATATTACACACCAGGGTATGCAGGGTAAGGCACCGTTAAAAGCATTGAAGGGATTCAAAAGAATTTCTTTGAAAGCAGGCGAAAGTAAAACCGTATCATTTACACTTACACCTGAACAATTATCATTGGTGAGCGAAGATGGAAAAATGCTGGATGCAAAAGGAAAAGTTATTCTAAGCGTTGGCGGTGGTCAGCCGGATGTAAAAAATAAAACAACCAGTAATGTAATTAGTGGAGCTGTAACTATAAAATAAAAATAACTTATGAGAAAGACTATTCTATTTATCGGGCTGACTTCCGTTAAATTTCTTTTTGCTCAAAACACCATTGTATTAAATGCAGATAAAGGAAAGGATATCATCGATAAAAATATCTATGGGCATTTCGCCGAACATCTCGGGCATTGCATCTATGGGGGCTTTTATGTAGGTGATACTAACAAAACAATTCCCCATAAAGACGGCGTCCGTTTAGATGTGATCGATGCACTAAAGAAATTAAAAGTGCCCGTGCTTCGCTGGCCGGGTGGATGTTTTGCGGATACCTACCATTGGAAAGATGGTGTGGGCCCTAAAAAAGAAAGACCATCCATGCTGAATATATGGTGGGGAAATGTAAAAGAGGATAACAGCTTTGGAACAAATGAATTTTTGAATATGTGTGAATTGTTAGGTGCAGAGCCGTATTTAAGTGGCAATGTTGGAAGCGGCACTCCGCACGAATTGGCTGATTGGATTAAATACACAACACATCCAAATGGAAGCAGCCCAATGACTGATCTTCGCCAAAAATATGGAAGACCCAATCCATGGAAAGTAAAGTTTTGGGGATTGGGCAATGAAGCATGGGGCTGCGGTGGTAATATGAAAGTTGAATACTATGCAAATGTGTATCGGCAATATGCAACGTTCATGACCAACTGGAACAATAGTGATAAATTATATCGCATTGCTTCCGGCGCATCTGATGATGATTATCACTGGACAGAAGTGCTGATGAAAGAATTACCTGCGGGAATGTATGATGCGTTAGGATTGCACCATTACTCAGTGATCGACTGGAGCAAAAAAGGGTCAGCTACTAATTTTTCAGAACAAGAATATTTCACTACCATGAAAAAAGCGTTGCAGATGGAGGAGTTAGTAACCAAGCACAGCGCTATCATGGACAAATATGATCCACAAAAGAAAAAACACCTGGCAGTTGATGAATGGGGCGGCTGGTATGATGTGGAACCCGGAACCAATGGCGCATTTCTTTTTCAACAAAACACAATGAGAGATGCGGTACTTGCCGGAGCCACGCTTAATATTTTTAATAATCACTGCGATCGCGTTAAGATGGCCAATCTTGCACAGATCATTAATGTATTGCAGGCAGTGATATTGACAAAAGAAGAAAAACTTGTTCTCACGCCTACTTATCATGTGATGGAAATGTATAATGTGCATCATGATGCAACGATGCTTCCGTTAGATGTTACAAGTAATAGATATATTTTAGCAAAAGATACATTGATCGCTGTGTGGGCTTCAGCATCAAAAGACAAAAACGGATCAACTCATATTTCTTTAGTGAATGTGGATGCGAAGCAATCTCAACCTGTTACTATAAATGTCAAAGGGGCTAATTATAAAACTGTCAGTGGAAGAATTTTGACATCTGATAAAATGCAGAACTATAACAGCTTTGATAATCCGAATAAAATTGTTCCTGCAGTATTTAATGGAGCAAAATTGAATGGTTCAAATCTAAACTTAAACATTCCTCCTTTTAGTGTGGTGGTTTTGGAATTAA
>DASUTO010000490.1:0-6203 GCA_036374555.1 Chitinophagaceae bacterium | reverse complement strand
GAAGTATTTTATTAGCATTACCGATAGGTCAATTATTAACCATGCCTTTCAGCGGACGGCTTGTTACAAGATTTGGCAGCAAGTATATATCAAGAATAGCGATAGTTGGTTATGTGTTTTCCCTTACTAATATCGGTTTGGTGGAAAAGCCATGGCAACTAGCTGTGGCTTTATTTGCATTTGGAATATTTGGCAACCTTTGTAATATTTCAGTTAATACGCAGGCTGTTCATGCCGAAGCTCTTTATCAAAGACCGATCATGGCTTCCTTTCATGGAATATGGAGTACAGCGGGATTCAGCGGAGCTCTTATTGGTTCGCTGATGATGAAACTGGATATAAAGCCTTATTATCATTTTTGGATCATTGCATTATTTACAGTTATCATGATGCTGATCTTTAATAAATATCTTTTGCTCACACCTACCAGCAAGCTGGCTTCATCATTCAGAAAATTAAAATGGCCACATGGATCATTGCTGCTGTTAGGTGTAATTGCATTTTGCTGTTTGAGCGCCGAAGGATGTATGTTTGACTGGAGCGGTGTCTATTTTAAAGAGGTTGTAAAAGCTGAAGGTTCACTTATATCACTTGGCTATGCGTCCTTTATGATCATGATGGCAGCGGGACGGTTCATGGGTGATGGGCTTGCTTTGAGATTTGGTCGTAAAAAAATGGTACAGCTAAGTGGTGTGTTGAACTTTATAGGAATGATGATCGCAGTTTTGTTTCCCACAATTGTACCTGCAACAATTGGTTTTTTGATCGTCGGTTTTGGAGTAAGCAGCGTTATTCCGCTGATGTATAGCACTGCCGGAAAAGTAAGAGAAGTTGCCAGTGGTATTGCGCTTGCCACAGTTTCCGGTATCGGCTTCTTTGGGTTTTTAATGGGACCTCCGCTGATCGGTTATATTGCTGAGCTGGCAGGATTGCAATATTCATTTGCCGTAATTGCTGTGTTAGGGATTGGTATTACGTTGATGATAAACCGGATTAAAGAAATTGCATAGTAATTTTATTCCGGCCAAGGCTCGGGGAAGACGGAATTAGGATGGTAAATCAAAATGTTTTGGACCTTCTTGGAAGATCAGGTAAGCAAAAGCCGAAGGTGATTGAAAAGGCATTAGCGTTCGTTAGATCAAATTAAAATATATAATGATTCGGGTGAAAAATGTACTTATAAATACCCATGCAATTGCATTATTGTTATTGTCGCTTTATTTGTTATTTCTTTTTTTAGCAAGTGGGCATAGCTTCAACTTTGAAGACTTTGTGCAGATTAAACTTCTGCTTGAAATATTGATATTCTTTATAGCTGCAGTTGCCCTATTCTTTAGAAAGAGAAATTTTTTATTTGGAAACACGGCACTTATTGTTTTACTGATACTTGTTCAATTATCTTTTATAGATTTTTGTATTGAAATATCAGATATTGAGTATGGAGATGAGAAGCCTATAGTAATCTTGATGCTACTTTTTTTACTTTTTATTAGCAACTTATTTTTAATTTACTCACAAATTAAAGTGAGAACAAGCCCAGATAGCAGACTACTTCGATAAATAAGTAATAGTGCTAATAACAAAAATAGTTTATCAATAACCCACAAACGAAGTAAAATCAATGATGAGAGAAATTATGGCTGGAGCAGTGGAGAATCCTCACTTCCTGCTATAATCATCCTGCAACCTTACAATATCATCTTCATCACTTGGGTTTGATTCATCAGTGTGTTGCCAGATCTCGGCAACTATCCCCCAATCATCAAGACCCATCAACCGATGACGTTCGCCTTGCTTGAGTTTTATGATGTCACCAACCTGGAGTGTATGGCGAATATCTTCTTCATCCGTATTACTTGTCATTACAGCAACAGTGCCGCCAATGCATTTCCATATTTCCGCACGGCGGTGATGGTATTGCCAGCTTAGTCGCTGATGCGGACCCACAATTAAAATTTTCGGACTGAGTTTGTTGGTGATCTTTAAATTATCCAGGTGCTCTTCCGCAAAATAATGTTGCGCAAATTGAACAGCCTGCGCTTCATCAATAACATAAAACCCGCCCCATGGGCGAGATTCATCTTTATCAACGATCGTAAAATTGGAATCACGCAGCATGGCTGCTACTTTTTCAAAAGTTGGTTTTTTCTCTTTCATAAAATTCAATCAATACTAATGTATACATACCACGTACACATAAGAAAAAAACGCCAAGGCCTGCCTCACGAAGCCCTGGCGTAGTGAGGTGGAGGTGACCGGATTCGAACCGGTGTCCAAACATATTCTCCAAAAGCTTTCTACATGCTTATTTTGTTTTGAGGTTTTTCGGGAAGCAACTGGGAACAAACAACCGATTACTTCCTTAGCTGCATGGTCTTAAGCGATCAGCACAGCCTTTGATCGCCGCATCTTGTTTTGTTTTGAGTCGGCGGCGGGGCATGGAAACAAGCGAACCGGCCCGGCGGCCCTAATGACTACCTAATCACTGATTAAGCGGCCATGGCATACTGAGTATTGCCATTTGAGTTTTTGTGTATTCAGATTAGCCTGCTAATTACACAACGCAGAACATGCTTACACTTTCAAAGATCTATGCTGTCAAAACCATACACCCCCAGGTTTATTTCAGATCTACGATTTGCGATTTTAGATTTTTAATACCAGCTTCAGTAATTCTTATCATCGTCCCTTGCGTCGCAATCCTTTCATCTTCCAAATCGCTAATCAACAATTAAAAGATCAGTCTGCAAAAATAACGATGTTTTGCGAGTATTATTCTGAACGTTTACTTAAAGCTTTGACTGTTCTTACTCGCATGAAATAAATTATTTTTACCCAATGACAAACCCGTTGGAGATCTATCAGCAGCAAATTGCAAAACATAAGGCCGAATTAAAGAACCTTGAGAAACGAGGTGTACTATTTGGCTGGCTACGATTTTTAAGTATAATGCTGGCATTGGTAAGTCTCTGGTGGATCTGGAAAAACGGATCATTTATTCTGTTACCCGTTACAGCTCTATTCATTGCAATCTTTCTTTTCATCCTTGCAAAACACCTGGCGAATAATGCCTCCATTGAAAACCTGCAACGCCTGATCCAGATAAGCGAAACAGAGATACAGGTGCTCGATCATCATTTCACACATTTGCCCGATGGCTCACAATACAAACCCGAAAATCATGAGTATGCCAACGATCTTGATATTTTTGGCAGGGCCTCCTTATTTCAATACATCAACCGTTGCACATCAGAACAGGGAAAGAAATTATTCGCAGGTTGGCTTTTAGATCCTGCTTCTTCTGAGATCATAATAGAAAGACAAGATGCAGTAAAAGAACTTTCACAAAAATTTGAATGGCGGCAGCAGTTACAATCCTATGGCATTGCCCATTCGATCAATATTGATACGGAAAAGAAAATTGAGAACTGGTTGCTGGAGGATTTCCAGTTCATGAATAAAACACATTGGAAACTATTGCGATTTATTTTACCCGCCATCAGCTTTGCATTACTAATACTCCATCTTTTAGATATTATTCCTTCAGGAATATTTTACCCGGCAATATTCCTGATGCTTGTCATTTCATTTGGCATTTCAAAAATGATCATGCCTTCGTTTACAAAACTGAATAAAGTAGCGCCGCAACTCGAAACACTTTCTGATAGTGTATCATGGATAGAAAAAGGAGACTTTAAAAGCAAGCTGCTTATCGCACTAAGATCCAAATATATAGACGGATCAGTGCCCTCTTCACAAACAATTAAAAAACTAAAAAAGATCTTAGACAATACAGATATACGTTTAAATCCCCTTGTATTTATTCCACTCAATACTTTTTTATTTTGGGATCTTCAGCAGGTATTGATACTGGAGAACTGGAAAAAAGAAAACAAAGAACATATCGGTGATTGGTTTCATTCACTGGCAGAAATAGAATCGCTTTCATCGCTTGCCAATCTTTCATTCAATCATACTGGCTGGGCTTACCCAACCATTTCAAAAGAACATGGCACAGTCATCGCAGATTCATTGGGACATCCTTTAATTCCAAAAGATAACCTGGTCACAAATTCTTTTTCGACAGAAGGAAAAGATGGCTTGAACCTGATAACAGGTTCAAATATGGCAGGAAAGAGTACCTTCTTAAGAAGCGTGGGAGTAAATATAGTTTTAGCGATGATGGGCTCACCCGTTTGTGCCAGGTCATTTTCTGTGTCAAATATGAAAGTGATCAGTAGCATGAGAGTCAGTGATAACCTGGAAGAGAATACTTCTACTTTTTATGCCGAACTAAAAAAACTAAAAGAAGTAATTGAAGCAGTTTATAAAAACGAAAAAGTCTTTTTATTACTGGATGAAATATTAAGAGGTACCAACTCGGCTGACAGGCATACCGGTTCAAAAGCGTTAATAAAACAATTGATACACCATAATGCCGTTGGCCTGATCGCCACACACGATCTTGAATTAGCAAAACTCGCTGATGAGTTTCCATCAAAACTCCACAATTATCATTTCGATGTGCAGGTTGCAGGAGATGAACTCTACTTTGATTACAAATTAAAAAGAGGCATCTGCACCAGCATGAACGCCTCTTTATTAATGAAGAAGATCGGAATTGAATTATGATTTTAGAGACAGGGCATGCCCTGTCTCTAAAAAGAAAATGTTATTTAAATAATCGCCATACATCAAGACCAAGTGCATATGCCATTAATCCCATCAACAATACCATTCCCACCATTTGCGCATATTCCAAAAACTTGTCACTTGGTTTACGACCTGTTACCATCTCTGCCAATGTAAATAATGCGTGACCACCATCTAATCCCGGTATCGGCAATATATTCATGAATGCAAGAATGATACTGAAGATCGCTGTCAGCGTCCAGAACATTTGCCAATCCCAAAATGGAGGATAGATACCTCCAATACTTAACACACTTCCTAAAGATTCACTTGCCTTTGCTTTACCTGTAAATAATTGCCGAAAACCGGTCATATATCTTCCCAATGTGACCCAGCATTCTTTAAAGCCTGCAGGAATTGCTTCAAGAAAACTATATGTTTCCTTCTCAGTTTTAAAACCAAGATCTTTCAGTGATTTTAATTCTATCCCTAATTTGCCGTTCTTATCTAATTGTACAGGCTTTGTCAGCGTATCATTTCCTCTTAAAATTTTTACTTGTACTGTTTCATTTTTTTTATCCTTGATCACCTTTTGTACTTCGTGGAAATAAGGTGTTTCAATATTATTGATACCGACAATCCTGTCTTCCGGCAGTAAGCCTGCCTTTTCAGCATTTGATTCTTTGGGAAATTTTTTTACAATAAATGGCGCCCTGAGAGAAATAAAGCTCCCGGAGCTTCTCGTATTTAATTTTCTTGTTAATCCTTCATCCAATTTTAAAACGATCGTACTATCCCCACGTTTCACAGTCAGGCTGTTTGCCTCATTTAAGATAATTTGACCTTTTGCCGTATTTAGATCTTTTAAAGTGTTGGTATCGACTTTTAAAATTATATCACCATCTTTTAATCCGACAGTTTGTGCAAGGCTATCCACCGCAAGACCGTATTTCGCATTTGCAGGTGGCATATAATCTTTTCCCCACACCCAAAGGATGAATACGAAAATGATGATAGCCAGAATTACGTTGACAATAACACCACCGAGCATAATGATCAATCGTTGCCAGGCAGGCTTGCTTCTGAATTCATATGGTTGTGGCGGAAGTTTCATTTGTTCCTTATCCATACTTTCATCGATCATGCCGGATATTTTTACATACCCACCCAATGGTATCCATCCTAATCCATACTCCGTTTCTCCTTTTTTCTTTTTAAAAAGGGAGAACCATGGATTAAAAAACAAATAGAATTTTTCTACACGGCAACCGAACCATTTTGCTGTAATAAAATGCCCGAACTCATGCAATAAGATCAAAATGGAGAATGAAGCAATGAATTGTGCGGCCTGTATAGGTACAGCACTCCAGTCGATAGCTAATAACGTCATAATTTAATACCCCAAATCCGCCTCAGGCGGACTTTTAAATTTTTAAATGTTTGCAAATATCTTCTAAAATTAGTTAGTGAAAACAGAATTTTTTTTAAACCCCGTTTAGGGGGCGGGTGGGTTATAACTTAATTACATCAGCGGCAAAACTTCTTGCTTCGCCGTCACTTTCAAAGTAATC
>DASUTO010000489.1:0-2381 GCA_036374555.1 Chitinophagaceae bacterium | reverse complement strand
GATGGCTTTTATAGAATGGGTGACTATGTTGGCCAGACAGGATTGGAATCAGTATATGAGAGAGTGTTAATGGGACAACGTGGTGTACAATACTTAATTAAGGACAATAAGAACAGGTTGGTCGGTTCTTATGAAAAAGGTGAATTTGATACCGCAGCCATTGCAGGCCGCGGAGTAAGAACTTTTATTGATATTGAACTTCAACAACTGGCAGAAAAATTAATGACCAATAAAGTTGGATCCGTTGTAGCCCTCGATCCAAAAACAGGCGGTATACTGGCGATGACCTCAGGTCCTAATTTTAACCCCAATGAATTGACCGGCCCGGAAAAAAATAAAAACTATACAAGGCTTGTACTGGATGTTTCTGCTCCATTATTGAATCGTGCCATTAAAGGCCAATATCCTCCTGGTTCGACATATAAGCCATTAGGTGCTCTGATAGCATTAAATGAGGGTGTGATCAACGCAAACTATGGTTTTCCTTGCGGAGGAAGATATCATGGATGTGGAATCGGTAAACCGGCCTGCACACACTCAGGCGGCGGTCATGCTGCTACGCTACGCTTATCAATTGCAAACTCCTGCAATTCTTATTATGCACATATTTACAGATTGACTGTAGATAATCCAAAGTATAAAAATGTAAAAGACGGGTATGAGAAATGGCATGATTACATGAATGCTTTTGGATTAGGTGTCCGTCTTGGTATTGATCTGCCAAGCGAGGATAGAGGAAATATTCCAGATACCGCTGTTTATAACAAAGAGTATCGCAATCAATGGAACTCCTGTACCAATCTTACTTTAGGTATTGGTCAGGACAAAATGCTTGCTACCCCACTTCAATTAGCAAATGCAATGTGCATAGTTGCTAATAAAGGGTACTATTATACGCCTCATTTTGTTGATAAGATAGAAGGCGAAACAGAAGAGGATACCGCATTGTTAAATAAATACCGGAAGAAGCATGAAGTGCTTACAAATATTTCAGATTTTGATTACAATGAAGTTATTGATGGCATGAACGATGTGGTAGAACACGGTACTGCACGAATCGCAAGAATTCCCGGAATTGATATATGTGCAAAAACAGGGACTGCTGAGAACTTCACCTTTCTTGATGGAAGAAGATTAAAGCTGCCTGACAACTCGATGTTTGTTTGTTTTGCACCAAAAGAAAACCCGAAGATCGCACTGGCGGTAACCGTAGAAAACGCCGGCTTTGGCGCAACATGGGCCGGACCTATGGCAAGAATATTAATGGAAAAATATTTGAATGACACTTTGCAGGAAAAAAGCAAGGCGGATGTTGAACGAATCTCCGGTACGGACCTGATGCCGAAATATTATATAAGGAAACAATTTATAACGGACTCTCTAAGAGCTATTGAATGGTTTAAAATAACAAAAGACAGTTCTTATATAAGGAAATATGTTATTGAAAAAGAATCAGGGCAAGGCTCAGAAAAAAACAAAGATCAAAAAAAGCAAAAGGAAAAAGAAAGCATGGTCCTTTGGAAGGATGAAAGAATCAATCGCCAAAAACAGCTTGCCTGTACAATATGAGCCAGCGTAATGCCGAAATATCAAAAGGAGTTGACTGGAGTCTTGTATGGCTTTGGGCATTATTATCGGTAGTTGGCATCATGGCAATTTTTGGAGTTACCTACCATGATGGCGACAATGTTATTCAAACATTTCTGCGATTTAGAACTGATTACAGCCGGCAATTTTATTTTTTTGTAGTGTCGATTGTCATCGGCATGTTCATATTGCTGACTGACAGCAAATTTTTTCCGGCGACTGCTAATCTTTGGTATGCGGCCGGTATACTCCTGATTCTTCTTGTTTTTCCACTGGGATCAAAAGTAAAAGGAACGGAATCCATCATAAAGGTCGGTGGCAGTTTCCAATTTCAACCGGCAGAGTTTTGTAAAATTTGCGTGTGTCTTGCTTTGGCCAAATATCTTTCAAGGCCAGAGACGGATTTCAGACGAACACAATCACAACTTATAGCAGCAGGCATCGCTTTATTGCCCGCCGTATTCAGCATCATGCAAAGCGAAACAGGTTTGGCGCTGGTATATCTTTCATTTTTTATCGTAATGTATCGCGAAGGGTTGTCATCGGCTGTTCTTATTATTGGTTTTTCAATTGGAATATTGGTGGTAGCGACCCTGCTTGTTGAAAAAAACTTACTCGCATTTATTCTGCTTGTAATAACGGGACTTATTATTTTTATTATGGGGCGGCAAATAAAAAGAAACAGAGCTCTACTCATAAATATCATTCTTATCGGGTTATTGTGTATAGGCATTCAGCGTTTTGGAGTTCCTTTTGCTTTCAAACATATTTTAAAAGAACACCAGGTAGAAAGA
>DASUTO010000488.1:0-6367 GCA_036374555.1 Chitinophagaceae bacterium | reverse complement strand
GCTGGAGGCACGTATAATTTCCATCGCATTTCTTACGGAGAAAAGTACGGCAAGCTAATGAGCTTCTTATTTGTCTGGCAAACTTCCATACAAGCTCCATTAGTAGTTGCATCAGGAGCAATAGGGTTTGCTCAATATCTTACGTATATAATTGAGTTGACACCGCTACAGGAAAAAATAATTTCCGGTAGCCTGGTAATTCTTGTTTTTCTTTTGCTTTATCGTAAAATAGAAACGATCGGGAAAATATCTGTTGTGATGGGATCGATCGTTGTACTTACAATTCTTTGGATCATCACTAGTGGATTGATGAATCAGCAACATCCTGTACAACTATTCCCGGCAGGGGAAGAATCTTTTTTTACGTATGCATTTTGGGCGGCCGTCGGACAGGGTTCTGTAAAAACTGTTTACAGTTTTCTGGGATATTATAATGTTTGTCATTTGGGTGGCGAAATTAAAAGACCGGAAGTAAATATTCCACGAAGTATTTTCTTTTCCATTGTTGGAATTACTGTCCTGTATTTATTAATGAATATTAGTGTAATGGGAGTGATAAGATGGCAATCAGTGCTGGAAGATGATAAATATTTAGTGAGTGCTTTTATGGAAAATATTTATGGATACAAGGCCGGCGTTATTGTTACTGTGCTGATCCTTTGCATTGCGTTCTCTTCTTTGTTTGCAGTTGTGCTCGGTTATTCAAGAGTGCCATATGCGGCAGCGGTGGATGGAAATTTCTTTAAGATATTTTCAAAGCTGCATCCAACAAAAAACTTTCCTTATGTTTCACTTATCTTTCTGTGTACTCTTGGTTTTATTTTTAGTTTGTTCATGAAGTTAAGCCAGGTGATCTCTTCGATACTTGCAATGAGAATACTGATACAGTTTATAGCACAAGGCATTGGTGTTTCATTATTGCGCAACAGGTTTGGCTCAAAACATCTTCCATTTAAAATGTTTCTTTTCCCCATTCCTGTCATTGTTTCAATAGCTATTTGGTTCTTTCTCTTTTTCTCAACCGGGTGGTTCGCCTTATGGGGAAGTTTGATAGCGCTGGCAGGAGTGCTCGTTTATTTTTTAGTAAGAGTTAAAAGAGAAGGATAGAATCGTTGCAGGATCCCGATCAGGTAAGTTTTGCTTTGTATATTTTTCTGAATTCCCTCGTTGAGCCTGCTTTCCAAACATAATAGCAGAATGAATAGCTGTAATTAATTCTCCGATTATGGCCCTTCCCCGGGCGGGGGAATTTCATTTGGTGAAGGATTTTCAAACGGATCCTCATCCGGAATTCTATCAGGATCTTCATCTGGTACATTTAATGGTTCTTCCGGATCCACAGGTTTTGTTTCCGGTTTAGTTCCCGCTTTTAGTATTTCAGGGGGATTATTGGGTTGTTTTTTCTTTGCCATGGTAAGATTCTTTATTGATATTAAACGCCAAATGGATAGGTTTCGGGAATCTGGTGTCCGTCCGGCTGTATGTGCAAGGGATACAAGGCTCTTGTTTTATCCAGGTAAATAAATGCATCATAACGCAATGGTAAAATTGTAGGTACATAATTACCATATTGTTCATATTTAGGATTATAAACAACGCCAACTGCACGGTGCCCAATATGGTTTTCCATTAATACATCATTTTTCATAAAATCATCCATTACCAATAATTTGTTTTCATTGCCGGATTTGTGCAGCAAATATTCTACACTTCCGTTCTTTGCTTCAGGCAACTCCATTTCCTGCATTGCAGCTCCCCAGCTTTTTCCGGCAATTACCGTTCCTTTATAGGAACCAAACCCAACCAACACTACTCCTTTATCATGATGTTCCATTCTTGCCAGTTCGCCTGTATTGTACATGCCTTCATCTGCCATATCTGTTGCTCTTGCATCACCAATATGAGTATTGTGTTCCCACACTATGGCCTTTGAATTCTTTCCATGAAATTTCAGGAGTCGATCTAATGTATCTGCCATATGCCGGTCCCGAACATTCCAACTATGAGGACCTCCGTGGATCATAGCCCGGTAATACTTCTCTGCATTTACTGAGATCAACGCATTTTGTTCAACGCTGAATACATTTTCAAAATCAGAATTATATTGGGGCAATCTTCTTTGTACTTCTTTTAATAGATCAACAACTTCATTCTGACATAACTCGGGCACAAATTGCAATGCTCTCGCATATGACGTACCCTCTTCTTTCCTGTAAGGCTCAAAACATCGAAAAGCTTCTTCGGCAACTTTTAATGCAGCGACATCTGTTTTCCGCAAATACTGCATGATGCTCTCCATACTTTCCCAAAGACTATAAACATCCAGGCCATAGAAACCAACTTTTTGATTTGCCGCCAACCCGGTGTTATGGCTTTGCAGCCAATCAGCCAACGCTACAATTTCCCAATTTGCCCACATCCATGTTGGCCACCGGTTAAAGCCATGTAATACGTTAAATGCACTTTTATTTGCCGGGTTATATCCTTTTATAAACCGGTTAAGACGATAACAATCCGGCCAATCACCTTCTACAGCAATAAAATTGAATCCCTTTTCCTCGACCAGTCGTTTTGAAATATGTGTTCGCCATGTATAATATTCATGAGTGCCGTGACTTGCTTCGCCCAGCATAACAATTCTTGCATCACCTATCCGATCAAACAGAGGTTTAAGGTCCCCTTTACTTTGCAGCGGATAGGCATTTCGCTTAAAAGCATTTACTGCTTCCGCTTCATTCCATGTTGCTTCTTTTGTAAAATAGCGCCGCATGTCTTATCAATTATTTATTTCAAAAAACAGGAGCTAAAGAACTCTATGAAAGAAAGTTCATATTATATCAATTTCCAATGAGGACAGTCACAGTTTTGATTGATACTGATCATTGTAGTGACTACGACGAGAGGCGACCTTCATTGCAAAATTAAAATAGTTTACTATGACAGAAAATAATTTGACCATTACCAACCTCCGCGACCTGCTGGATTACAATGCACGAAAATTTACAAATGCAGAAATACAGTTGAAGAATAGTTTAACTGAATGGATAGCAAAGGCCGGTGCATTGAAACTAAAAGATGTTTTACGTAAATACCTTGACTTCGTCCAACAGCATGTGCAAAAACTTGAAGGCTTTTTTGAGGCAGAACAACTCAGTTCATTAAGCAGCACAAACAGGATAATGAAATCCTTTATTGAAGAGACAGACGAAAAATTGAATCATTGTACTGATCCCGAAGTAAGGGATGCTTGCCTTCTTGCTTCGGTGCAGGACATCAATCATTTCAAGATAAGTCTTTACGGAACAGCGGCTGCTTTTGCCAGGGAATTGAATATGGAAAAATTTGCCGGCATTTTTCATGAGGCAGAGATAAATGAAAAACAAATTGATGACAGGCTTTCTCAGTTGGCCGAACATGAGATCAATACAAGGGCCAAAGCACCCATTCTTTTATCTCCGTAAAAAAGACAGATCATGGATTTTCGATTTCAAAATGAAGTGACAATCCCGGTAGAGAGTGTGAAGTTGAAAGGTGATTTAATCATCCCGATAGAAGCAGCTGCAATTATCATCTTTTCACATGGAAGCGGCAGTAGTCGTCTTAGTTCACGAAATCAAATGGTGGCAAGATACCTGCACCAGAAAAATTTTGGCACATTGTTATTCGATCTTTTAACTGAAGCAGAAGACAGTAATAATCAAAACCGTTTTGATATTGATTTACTCACCAAACGTTTAATTAATGTAAGTGATTGGCTGCAACTACAACCGGCCGCTAAAGATTACAGGTTTGGTTATTTTGGCGCCAGTACCGGTGCAGCATCCGCTTTAAAAGCTGCTTCTTATTTGCCACAAATTGATGCGGTGGTATCAAGAGGTGGCAGACCGGATCTGGCAATGAACAGGTTAGCAAATGTGAGTGCCGCCACATTGCTAATTGTTGGTGGATTGGATCAAGATGTTTTGCGGTTGAATGAAGATGCCTATTTGAAGTTGACCTGCAAAAAGAAACTGGAAATAATTGATGGTGCTACGCATTTATTTGAGGAACCGGGCAAGATGGAAAAAGTGGCAATGTTGGCAGCAGACTGGTTTGAAAAGTATTTGAATCCTGTAATTGTAAAAATGAAATGAAATGTTCCGCGACCGACTTGAGGCTGGCATGTTGCTGGCAGCTAAATTGAAAAAATATAAAAATGATACAGGAATTGTGCTGGCAGTTCCAAGGGGAGGCGTGCCCGTAGCTTATGCAGTTGCCAGGGAATTAGATTTTCCTATTGAAATTGTTCTCACAAAAAAGATCGGTCATCCGGCAAATAAAGAATATGCAATTGGTGCCGCAAGCCTCAACGATTATTTCATAGTGCCGCATGAAAATATAAGCGAGGAATACATAGCAAAAGAATTAATAGTGATCCGCAAGCGGTTAAAGGAAATGTACAAAAAGTTTATGGGTGACAGGGAACCTGAAAGCCTGGAAGGAAAAACGATAATTGTTATTGATGATGGCATTGCTACCGGAAATACTTTACTGGGCACTGTAAATGTTTTGCGTAAAAGTAAACCTGCCAAAATTATAATAGCGGCACCTGTTGCATCAGAAAGTGCAGTAGATAAATTGTCAACCGAAGTAGACGAAGTAATAACAGTTCTGATCCCTGAAATATTTTATGGTGTTGGCGCATTCTATGAAGATTTCAGGCAAGTAACTGATGAGGAAGTGATGTTTTACCTCGATAAGTTGAGGGAATTAAGGCAAGCAGTATAAATACAGCTCGGTTATTTCGCTAATCATTTATCGTAAGTAACCTATTTTAAACCCGTAAAAATTAAATATTATGAAAAGCGATCTTCAAATTCAGAAAGATGTGATCGAAGAACTAAGGTGGGAACCTTTTTTAAATTCTTCGGAAATAGGTGTTGCTGTCAAGAATGGTATTGTAACACTTTCAGGACAAGTGGATTCCTATTCCAAAAAATTGATTGCTGAAAAGGCCGCAAAAAAGGTGAATGGCGTAAAAGCAATCGCTGAAGATATTCAAGTCGGAATATTGCCTGCCTCCCGTAAAACCGATACCCAGATAGCAGAAGCCGTTCTCAATGCATTAAAGTGGCACTCTGCAATACAGGATGAAAAAATTAAAATTAAAGTAGAAGACGGCAATGTAAGATTAGAAGGAGAAGTGGAATGGGAGTACCAGCGCACCAGCATAAAATCAGCTATTGAAAACCTGGCTGGTGTACGTTCCGTAGTCAATTTAGTTACGGTAAAATCTAAAATTACACCTTCGGCAGTTCAGCAAAAGATCAAAGCTGCTTTTCAGCGAAGTGCAACCATCGATGCGGGAAAAATAACTGTTGAAGTTTTCGGAAGTAAAGTAGTCCTCCACGGCCAGGTTCGTTCATTTGCTGAAAAAGAAGATGCCGAACTTGCAGCGTGGAACGCCCCGGGAATAAACAGTGTTGAAAGCAACCTGGAAATCGAAGTGCCGGAATATGAATATGAAGAATAAAAAATGAAACCAGCTTCGATTGGAGGAAGAAGTTGTTTTAATATTAAGATAACTTCTTCTTAGTATTTTCTTACTGGTATTGTATATAAATTGGCTGCGGCCTTAGTTTTAGAATTTCCCCGGGAGTCATTAAACGCTTCCCGGTCTTTACATCGGGTTTATAAAACAATTTAAAACCCGCAAACTGTACAGGTTCTATGTAGATAGTATAGTAGTAAGTTTGTTTTTTCAGGTATGGTGAACCAAAGCCATCCATATTAATTACTATTTGCACTTCTTCGCATGTTTTTATTTTTTTATAATTCGTAAGCATATCCGTACGGAACCTGTGCACCACCAAAATTTTAGGAGGCAAATTATTTTCTTTCACGAGAGCAGCCAGGTATTCACACGCATAATTTACATCCGCTGCATCGAATGTGCCTATTAATGTCCCGGGCCGTTTACCACTCTTCATCGAATATTCAGCATCTATTCCCAAATGCACCTGCGGCATCAACAAATATTTTTTTAATCGTGGAATCTCATTTTCAAGATTACTTAATCCCACCTGTATGTCGAGAAACAAAATACCATTAATTTTTGCAGCCAGTTCCATTGCCTTATCAATTTGATCATAAGGCATTCGTAACCGGTATTTCCCATCAGCGCCGGCAGCATGTTGTGCCGTTACCGCTATATAATGTATAGCCGGTATAACCGGTGTAAGAGTATCTGCATTTTCCCAGTGTAATTTTTCTGATTTTAATTTTTCAATCATATCATCAGCCGGATATTCACCCAGTACACCCATTTGTGTAGAATAAAAATTTCCATAATAGGCAACAATACGATTGAATGGCAATAACGCTCCTT
>DASUTO010000487.1:0-20992 GCA_036374555.1 Chitinophagaceae bacterium | reverse complement strand
GAGATCATTTCGAGAATAATTACCACAGGCATCATGTGCAGGGAAAATTGTCATTGTTCATAGATTTTTTCTGGCAAACAAAATTTGAAAAAATATGGCGGCAATATCCCAAAGGTTTTAGTGATGCATTATTCCCAAATCTTGGCTATACGTATCTTATTAATATAGGCACCCCGTTTGTAATGCAGGTTGACAATAAAAAATTCAACATGAAGGCAGATGGCTTTTTGCCAAGACCATCTTATATCGAGTGCTTTCACCAGCCCGGCAATGTCCTGTTTGGTATCAAATTCAAAGTAAGCCCGGTGATCTTTGAAAAGAAAGTAAATTTTTCAGATTACAGCGGCTCGATCTTTCCTTTGAGTTACCTGGCAGAGCCAGGCCTTCTTGATAAAATAAAAAAGCCGGCTTCATTTGAAAAACGTGTGCATTTGCTGATCAAACATTATGAAGAACAATTGCAAAAGCATGAAGGATCATTGCAACCGGCAAGTATCGTTACTTCTATACTTGATAACGCAGCGAAACAAAACGATTATAACGTAGGAGTAGAGGAGATCGCAACCCGGCATCATATATCAGCCCGAACGTTGCAACGATATTTTCTTGTCTGCACCGGTACTAATAGCAAAAAAGCTTTACAGGTGCTACGTATCCGAAAAGCTGTAAATGATATTCTTTCAAACCCCAAAGAATTTCATTTCAGTGATTATAATTATTATGACTTTAGCCATTTTTATAAACACCTGAAGCAATTTCTCCATAATGATACATTAAAGCATATCAAACCACACTTGCAATTATTAAAAACGATACGAAAAAAATAAAAGCCGGTAAGAATACCGGCTCGCTACACATGAGAAAACAAAATAAGTTGGCTATACTTTTTATTGGGCTCTTTGTCTTTCTTCTTCAGATCCTGTTGTTCTGCGGCGTGCCTGTAATACCTTATTGCTGCCGAAGCGATACATAAATGTCAGGTTTGCAACTCTCGTTTCACGATAGGCTCTCCATTTTTCGATGTAATTATCATAAGTAATCGTAGCTCTTGGTAAGTTGGTCCAGAAAATATCGGTGACATTAAAACGCAATTGACCTTTACCTTGCCAGAAAACCTTTTGTATACCTGCCCCGACGCCCCATTGTGATCTTGTAACCATAAATCCATATTGCCCGCCTGTATTATAATTTCCGCTTAATTCTGCTGTCCATCCTTTCTTAAATGTGAAAGCGCTATTGGTACGAAGATCGACAACTACTTTTCCTTCGTCAAGATTGGTGCTTCCCAGGCTGCCGTTGAAGTGATTATAATAAACATTCCCATTATTGATCATATTCCACCATTTGCTGATACGAATCGGCGCAGCAACTGTAAGACCAAAATAATCTGAAGAAGAAAGGTTAACAGGGATCTGAACAGTGACGTTATCCTCCGCAGGTATCGTAGGAAATACTTCGTTGAACCTGGCAATAACAATGTTTTGATTTTTTTCTGTATGGCTATAACCAAGTGTAAGGCTAATATTTTTAATTGTATAGTTCAATTCATACGCCCATGTAAATTGTGGAAGTAATGAAGGATTACCTGTTGCATAAGTAGTGACATCGATCAGGAAAAGAAATGGATTCAGTTGTGAATAATTAGGACGATCGATCCGGCGGCTTACAGATACACCGATTCGCTGATCTTCTGTAATGCTATAATTGAAATAGGCGCTTGGGAAAAGTTGGGTGTAGGAAGAATCCCAGCGGATATCACCTTTCACCTGCCTTGTTTTCACGTTTGTATTTTCTGCACGCAAGCCTATTTGAAAATCGATTTTTTTATAAGCTTTCTTAAATATGAAATAGGCAGCATTTATGTTTTCGTCATAATAAAAATGATTGGTTTTATTTACATCGTCAACCGGGGAGCCACTGCTCATATCAAAGAAATGCGCATCATTATCAGCGGTGACAAAGCTTGTTTTAAATCCTGTTTCAATTTTTGCTTTCTTTCTTAACGGTTTCACATAATCAGCTTTGGCAGTAGCCAGGTTCAGATTTCCTTCCTGGAAACCATCTAATATATAGTCTGGCTGCATAGGAGTGCCGTCGAGATTGTGATACTGAGTAGATACCCTTGAAGAATTGTCAGTGTTGAAATATGCATAGTCAAGATCAGCAGTAAGCTCACGGCCTGTTGAGTCGAAAGTATGTTTGAAATTAAAGTTGGCCGCTATGTTTTTATTCTCGTTATTATTTTTTGTTTGTGTATTGAAAGTGAATAGTGGCTGTTTGTTGCTACCGATCACAACTGAGCTGTTATTATTGTAAGGTTTGAATGTATTCAGGTTACTATTTACCACAAAACCATACACTGTCTTTTTATTAGGATAAAAATCAGCACCGAAGCGAAGCGTATTCAGATACAGAGGGATCTTGGTAAAATTATCTTTAAGGTCCTGGCCGGTAAATTGTCCGTCGGTATAAAAATTACGATCAAGAAGCAGGTGGTTCAGGCCCATGCGGTAACTAAAATTGTAACCGCCAAATAAGTTTACTTTTTTATTTCTATAATTAAAGTTGATACCCGTGTTAGCTTTTGGATAAATTCCTTGTCCATACCCCGCCGTAAAAGAACCGTTGGTTCCAAAACGCTGATCCTTTTTCATTCGAATGTCAATGATGCCCGCATTACCCGCAGCATCATATCGTGCAGAAGGATTAGTAATAAGTTCGATTCGTTCAATTGCATTTGAAGGAAGACTGCGCAAATAATTTACAAGATCCGCTCCGCTCATTGGACTTGGCTTACCATCGATCCATATATTAACACCGGCTTTGCCACGCATACTTATATTATCATTTGCATCGATCAGCACGCCGGGAGATCTTTCCAACACATCAAAGGCAGAACTGCCTGCATTGATGACACTGTTTTCTACATTCACTACGATCCTGTCTGTCATCTGCTGGATAAAGGGTTTGCGACCGGTAACCTGTACAGTTTGTAATTCTTTTGCCGTGGGTTTAAGAACTATATCGTTAAGAGTTACCGAATTGTCAGTTGCAGACAGTTCAATGATCGATGAGAAGGATCTTTCGCGATTGACATAAGTGGTTCTTACAAAATAAAAACCAAATCGAATGTTCTCAAATTCAATTATGCCTGACTTATTAGAGATGGCAGCTTTAACTAATGAAGAATCCTTTGCTCTTAATAATTCTGCAGTTGCCCCTTCAATTGGTTTTTGTTGCTCATCGGTCACTTTACCACTTACCTTTCCTCTTTCAGTTGTTTGTGCTATTATAACACCTGATGTAAAGACCGATATCATAAATAAGAACGCCAGTTTCCACATAGTGAATATTTGAACAAAAATGAACATTCAAAGAACTACTTCGTAGCATAAAATGATGGGAAGCAAAATGACAAGATAAATGGGTTATTTAATGTTAAGGCCTGTCCGATTTTTACATTGGCGTCAATAAATGCTGAAATAGGTTTATCTATTGTAAGCGAGCGACACAACTGAAGCAGATGGTATTAATGGAGCTTTGCTAAATCAAAAATGGGGAGCCTTCTACCAGTTTGGAAGATTTTGCGGCAAGAAATGGCGTTCTAAACGCTATTTACACATTAAGAAACATTCCGCCCACACCCCGGTTCCGTCTCAATGTCAATAGTTGTTTGAAAAAGTTTGCGTAATAGCCTGTATTTTTTTTTGCACAAGGTCAATGTTGGCACCGGGTTTGGCTTTAAAAACCTGAGTTATATAATTTTTTAATTAAAAATCCAGGTTATGAGACCGAGATCAATTATAGCCTCGCTGTTTTTTTCTATATTCTTTTTTTCATGTGTTAGCAGTAAAAAATATAAGCAGGCGCAAACTGATTATGCAAATCTCCAGGTTAAACAGTCGCAACTGGAAGGTGATCTGAGTAATTGTAATACGGAAAAAGCCAACCTTGCCAGGCAAAAATCAGAACTGGAAAATGACAAGGTAAATCTCAACAGCCGCATCGCAGACTTGAACAGGCAGATGGATTTTCTAAAAGAAAATAATACAACCGTACTGAAACAACTACAGGATCTTTCTGTGATCTCTTCATCACAGGCAGAAAGCATAAGAAAATCATTAGATAATCTTGGTGTTAAAGATGCTTACATCATGGACCTGCAAACAGCAATGGCCCGAAAAGATTCCTTGAACATGGCGCTTGTGATGAATTTGAAAGGAGCTATTGGCAATATGAATGATAAAGACATTAATATAAAGGTTGATAAAGGTGTTGTCTATATTGATATTTCTGACAAAATGCTTTTCAAAACTGGTAAATACGAAGTAACGCAGCAAGCAAAAGAGGTGTTGGGTAAAGTTGCAATGGTATTAAAGAATCAACCTGACATAGAGTTTATGGTGGAAGGTCATACAGACAATGTTCCTTATCGAAGTGGTGTGTTGCTCGATAATTGGGATCTCAGTGTAAAAAGGGCAACGGCTGTCGTTCGCATTTTGCAAAACCAGTATGGCCTTGATCCGGCGAAAATGGCAGCTGCAGGCCGGGGTGAGTACAACCCCCTTATGGATAATAGCAGCGATGAGAGCAGGGCAGCAAATCGCCGAACCAGGATCGTGATCCTGCCGCAGCTGGATCAATTCTTCAAACTTTTGGAAGCAAAAAAAGCATGATAATCAAAAACCCCGATCGATTCGGGGTTTTATTTTCTTAACGTCACTTAAAAATACTGAACATGAAAAATCCATCCGGGTTTAAATTAGATGCTCCATGGGAAAAGGTAAAAGAAAGAATGAAAGAAAATGATATTAACCTCACTGATGCCGATCTTGAATATGAACCGGGCAAGGAAGAAGAGTTGCTTCAACGACTGGAGAAGCTTATGAACAAACCCCGCCAACAGGTCATTGCATATATTGAGAGCATTTCTTCAAATGAGGATATGGCAGGGTAAAACACTTTCTCCTTCAAGTTTTCAATTTTAACATTTAGCTTTCTGGTATATTTGTTTGAACATATATTTTTGAAACTATATTTAATTCCTTAAAAACATTTACCATGAAACCAAAATTAATGGCAATAGCATTGCTATCCTCCTGCTTTCTCTTTTCCTGCGTAAGCAGCAAAAAATTTAAAAAATCTCAGTCTGATTATGCAGAATTGCAAACGAAACATACTCAACTGCAAGGTGATCTCACTAATTGTAATGATGCCAAAGCAGAACTGGCACGTCAGAAAACATCTTTGGAAAATGACAAAGCAAATCTTAATGCCCGTATTGCCGACCTGGATAAGCAGATAGATTTTCTGAAAACTAATAATACTACGGTACTAAGGCAACTACAGGACCTTTCTGTTGTTTCTTCATCGCAGGCAGAGAACATAAAAAAATCTTTGGAAAATATTGGCGCAAAAGATGCGTATATACAGGATCTGCAGACTGCAATGGCTCGTAAAGATTCTTTAAATCTTGCGTTGGTGATGAATTTGAAAGGCGCAGTAGGGAATATGGAAGACCAGGACATAAATATCAAAGTTGATAAAGGTGTTGTATATATCGATATTTCTGATAAGCTGCTTTTTAAAAGTGGCAAATACGAAGTAAGCTCCCAGGCTAAAACTGTGCTTGGTAAAGTAGCTGCTGTATTAAAAAATCAAGCCGATATAGAATTTATGGTGGAAGGCCATACTGATAATGTAGCTTATCGTGGTGGGGTATTACTTGACAACTGGGACCTGAGTGTAAAAAGGGCCACCTCGGTTGTAAGAATTTTACAAAAAGAATATGGCCTTGATCCGGCGAAAATGTCAGCAGCTGGTCGTGGTGAATATCATCCTTTGGTAGCAAATGATTCTAAAGAAAATAAAGCGATAAATCGCAGGACAAGAATCGTGATCCTTCCACAGTTAGACCAGTTTTTCCAACTATTGGAGCCAAAAAAACCTACTTAAAAATAAAAATATACATTGCCCCGTCTCGCCTAAGGCGAGACGGGGTTTTTAATTATTAAAAGTTCTTAAGACAAATATTTTAGCGGCCATGATAACGTAATTTGCGGCCATGACCGCCCTTCGACAAGCTCTCCGAAGGAGTCTTTAGGACAGGGTGACAAAAACAAAATGACAAATTACTTAGAGGGATTGAATGAAAAGCAACGGGAGGCCGTACTCCATGTTGATGGACCACTGATGATCGTTGCTGGCGCCGGCAGTGGAAAAACCAAAGTGCTTACTACCCGTGTGGCTCATCTGATGGCTAATGGGGTAGATTCTTTTAATATCCTGGCTCTCACTTTTACAAATAAGGCAGCGAAAGAGATGAAAGAAAGGGTGGAGCACATTCTTGGCAATAACGAAGCAAGGAATTTATATATCGGGACATTCCATTCAGTGTTTGCAAGAATTCTTCGGACTGAAGCGCCAAAAATGGGCTATCCAAACAACTTCACCATTTATGATACAGATGATGCAAAGAGTGTGGTGAAAACTGTGATCAATGAATTGAATTTGGATGACAAGCATTATAAACCTTCCACTGTTTACAATCGTATTTCATCGGCTAAAAATGCATTGGTAGGCCCGGTAGAATATGGTAATGACTATTATATTCAGCAGGAAGATCTGCGCAGTAACCGGCCGGCCATCAGTCAGATCTATGATGCATATGTAAAACGTTGTTTTAAGAACGGAGCAATGGATTTTGATGACCTGCTGCTGAAGTTTTATGAATTATTAAAAACATTTCCTGAAAGCCTGAGTAAGTATCAGCATAAGTTCAGGTATATTTTAATTGATGAGTACCAGGATACGAACCCGGCACAGTATGAAATAATAAAATTGCTCGGCGCCATGCATGAAAATGTATGTGTTGTAGGCGATGATGCACAAAGCATTTATAGTTTTCGTGGCGCTACGATCCAGAACATTTTACAATTTCAAAAAGATTATGAAGAAGTAAAAGTGGTAAAGCTGGAACAAAATTATCGCAGCACACAAAGCATTTTAAACTCGGCAAACGAGGTCATCAAAAAAAATAAAAGCCAGATACCAAAGGATCTTTGGACGGAAAATGCAGAAGGTGAAAAAATACGCATTGTAAGAACAATGACGGATAATGAAGAAGGAAAATTTGTTGCTGATACCATACAGGAACACAAACTTCGCAATCATTATTATAATAGGGACTTTGCAGTTCTTTATCGTACCAATGCCCAAAGCCGTGCATTTGAAGAAGCCTTACGGCGAATGGGAATCCCTTATACTATTTATGGAGGCATAAGTTTTTATCAACGCAAAGAGATCAAAGATTATATCGCTTATTTAAGAATTACAATTAATCCTAAAGATGAAGAAGCACTGAAGCGGATTATCAATTATCCTGCAAGAGGCATTGGCAAAACAACCATTGACAAAGCTGTTCTTTTTGCCAATGAAAATAATATCAGCATGTGGCAAGTGCTGGAACAGGCAAAGACGTTTGGATTCAAGGCCGGCACATTAGAAGCTATTGAAGGTTTTGTAACCATGATAAAGAGCTTTCAAAGCATGTTGCAAAAGCACAATGCTTATGAAGTGGCTTTTCATGTAGGCAAACAAACAAATTTTGTAAAAGAGCTTTTTAATGACAAAAGCACTGAAGGCGTAGCCCGGTATGAGAACATACAGGAATTACTCAACTCCATCAAAGAATGGATAGAAAGTCCGGATAACGAAGAAGGGGAGTTAGTTGATAAAAGCCTTGGCGGCTATTTACAACAAATTACATTGTTGACGGACGCTGATGAAAAAGACCCGAATGCAGATACGGTGAAATTGATGACGATACATGCCGCAAAAGGACTTGAGTTTTCAGTAGTGTTCGTTGCAGGCCTCGAAGAAATGCTTTTTCCTAATGCGCTTAGCATAAATACAAGAGAAGAACTGGAAGAAGAAAGAAGGTTGTTTTACGTGGCCATAACAAGAGCCAAGAAAAGATTATGGATCACTTATGCAAATACCCGTTATCGTTTTGGTTCACTGGTGCAAAATGAACCAAGCCGTTTTATGGAAGAATTACCAGAGAATTTTATTGACAGAAGTTTTGCCGGCGGCGGCGCAAAAAACCAGGGAACCGCTTATGGCAATGGAACAGCCTTTGAAAGAATGAAAGGATGGGGAGGCAGTGGTAAAGACTGGACATCTGATAACCGGCAGTCAACAAAAAAAGAAACTCCATCTTATTTAGCGCCTAAAACAACAATTCAAAAAGTTGTCGAGCATGTTCCTTCTGCAGATTTTAAAGCCAGCGATGTTTCCAATTTGCAGGTAGGCCAAAAAGTGGAGCATCAAAAATTTGGTTTTGGGGAAGTGATAAAAAAAGAAGGAGCTGCACATAACCCTATTGCAACTATTAAGTTTGAAAATAACGGTGAGAAAAAGATAATGCTGAATTATGCCAAGTTGAGAATAATAGAATAACTGAGTATTTTTCTATGTACTATCGCTCAACAATAAACTATTTTTTATTTGTCTTCCGGATCATTTTTATTTTGATATGCTTCTTTTTTCTTTTGGCCCTGCTAAACATTTTTCCTTTATTATATGAAGATAGAAGGACTCCACTTATTGGTAAACTACTATTAGCGATTACTGGCGGAATGGGAGTGTGCTGGGGAATTATCATGACGACGAGGGCTATTTATTTTCGAACTATCATCGTTACTATCCAAGACAAGTCTATTGAGATCCACCAGGTCTTTAAAAGAATAAAAAATCATTATCATTCGACAGATATTAAAAAGATCACAGCCGGTACTTCTTACGATAATGGTAATTGGTCAAAAGGAGTGAATATAGAGTTCAAGAATCATGACAAGTATGAGTTTATATGGTATGATTACCTGAATTTTCGGGAAATGAAAGAGAGCATTCAACATCTCAGAAAAGTTTATGAAGAACGTTACATATAAATCCTTAAATGGGTTGAAATCAACGTCTAACCAACAACAAATATTACGGCACGATATTTTAATGATATCTTCTATCTAATTGTTAAACCCTAAAAATCAGGAATTATGCAAAGAAAATTATTAGGCTTGTTGTTTGCCGCAGCAGCATACGGAATTTACAGGTATACCAAAATGACTCCTGAACAAAAAGCTGATCTAAAGAAAAGAGGAGGAGACTTTTTAGAAAAGAACATGGGGAGTGTTGGTAACTTATTTGGCCAAAAGTCTGCTGTAACTGAAACTGGCAACAAATTCAGTTGAGTTTGATATTAAAAAAAGAGCTGCATTTTGCGGCTCTTTTTTTATTTCTTCAAAGATATCACTCACCCGGGTGATACATTTTTTCTACATGTTTCATCACATCTTCCTTGTAAAATAATACATCTTTGAATTGACCCTGGCTATACATCAATCCCTGGTCAAAAAAATGCGTTGATTTTTCGTTGCCGCTTTCGCCGCCCATCAGTAATGACCTGGCCTTTATTTTTTTGCCGAATTCAACAGCACAAATAAAACTATTACCATTATAGCCATATCTCTTTTTAGTGCCGGCAAATGTGCGGCTTACAAATGAAGGCAACATTCCCCATTGAGAAGAAGCAAAGCCAACGGGAAGACTTGGTTTAGCGTCATCAAATTTATGATCGATATCACCTGATATTCTTTGTAAGCGATTGATCTCACCCCACGGAACTTGCCAGCGGCCAAATTTATTTTGCAGATCATTTATTGTCGTCAATAATGGCTGTAATAACTCATTTGCTTTTGCACCCGCAGAAAAATTCTTAGTCTTATACACCTGGTCCTTACCTGCTGAGCGATTAATTGCCTGTGAAATTCTTTGACCCCATTCAATCGCCAATGTTGTTGCAATAGAGTTTTCACCACACCGAAAATCCCAGTTCTTTAAAACAGATACCGGTCCGATTAAGTAAGCATATAATGAATCATTGTAAGAGCTATTATCTTCAAATGCTTTTACCAACGCAGGAACCAACACCTCAAATGCTGAAAGCCTTGTATCATAGCCGGCCCTGATAACTTTTTCAATACTGTATTTATTCTCTTCGCTTAACACCCTTACTGCATTTATGCCACGAAAATTTTCTCCATCTGGCGCCATATAAGAAGGGTAATTTTCTTTTTTAGGGCTATTAACTCCGGCAACTGTAAATGGCGTAGAGTTACAATTTTGCAGCCATCCATTTGCTGGATTTATGCTTAAAACAGTTTCATTGATACTATGATATCCTTTCCATTCAGTTGCAGAAGTGCTTCCATCAACGGCTTTGGTCCAATCAACTTTTGTATCTCTTGCAGGAATTCGGTTACCATGCCAATAAGCGATATTTCCTCCCGCATCGGCGTATACAGTGTTATTAGAAATATTCCCCTTAAGATCAAGTGTCTTTTTAAAATCTGCAAAGTTTTTTGCTTTTGTTCGTTGCCAGCATTGGATCAATCCATTCATGATCCTGTTGTCTGCCTTCACACTTATCCATTGCCCGTTTCTTTTTGCCATGATGGGGCCATGATGGGTAAAGAATGCATTGATATTTGTGGTTTCAATACCGGATCCCTTTTTTGCTTTAATGGAAATTCTTTTTTGAATAACAGGTTTTTCTTTTCCGTCATATTCGTAGACCCATCCGTTTTCTTTTTTTGAAATTTTTTCAATGTAGGTATCAGCGGCATCAACTGCACTTGAAGTATGCATCCAACCACAATTTTCATTAAAACCCTGGTAAACGAAAAATTGTCCCCATGTGACAGCCCCATATGCATTCAATCCTTCTTCACTTACCATATGCACTTCAGGACGGAAATAAAAAGTAACATGTGGATTAATATAAAGTATGGCATTTCCGGATTCAGTGATCTCCGGAGAGAAAGCAAAACCATTTGAGCCCGTTAACTCTTCTTCTTCAATATTTTTATTAATTGAAACAGATGGCGCACCAGAATAAAAACTTTTCAGATCATTTACATTAATGTCTGCGGTACTGATCGCTCCAATACTTCCATCAGTCCATAACAAGGGATACCAGGGTTTGAAACGATCCAATAAAGCGGGATTAGTTGCTGGATTCTTATATAAATAATAATTAATGCCGTCAGCAAAGGAATTGCAAAGTTTTTTTAGCCAGGTTGGCGCATTGTTATAATCTTTTACTGCATCTGCTGAATCGATCACCAGCCTTATCAATAGATCATTATACAATTCGCTTTCACCTTTTACTTCTGCCATTCTTCCCAATTTTTCAATGTAATTCATCTCTACTCTCTTGAAATCATCTTCGCATTGTGCATACATTAAGCCAAAGACAGCATCTGCATCTGTCTTGCCATAAATATGGGGTATGCCCCAATTGTCTCTTATGATCGATACATTCCTTGCCTGCTTTTCCCAACGGGAAATTTCTACTTTGGAAAATGATTGTGAAAGAAGCTGGAAGGGAAGAATTAACAGAATTAAAAATTTCAACATCTTATTATTTCATTTAAATGATACCTTTCTTTTAATAAAAGCCCAAGGGGTCGCCACATTGGTTATTAAAAGCAATCAAATTATATCTTCCAAAAACGACCAAAAAGCCCGAGATAGGTTTCGCTTCGTGTTATTTTTGGTATTGTATAACTTAGAGCTCTGGTGCCTCCTGCTTTACCTTTCAGCCGAAGAGCTGATCCCGATTCGCAGTAACTGACATTTTTAATCGATGCAAGTTTTACCAGTAATTTAATTTCGGTGGTTTTACCAATAATAGGTTTGCAACTCGTGGTGTCGCCGCCCTTATCCTTATTTATAAAATCCGTGAATGTTTGGTCACCTGGTGAAGTAATTGCAGCAATAATTATCAATATAACAAGAATGAAGCCCAGCCAGGAGAAAAATTTCATTTGTATTATTTTCTGAAAGATACATTATTGAGAACAGATACAAAATGGCCAACTGGTAATAATTTACCTGCAGGAAAGAAACAAATTAATTCTTTGAAAAATAATGTCCCGACCCGAAGTACGTCTGCAAAACTGATCTCGTCAATCCTTCTTTCTATTTTTTTTAACATCATTATTTGTGCAGAAAGTAAGCCTTTATCTCATAAATAAAAATTCTGTTTATGAAAAAGATCTTAATTCCATTTTGTCTTCTCCTGTTTATATCATGTACACCGCGGAAAGAAAATAAGGACACGCCACAAGCAGATGTTCCCAAAGCCTTACAGGAAAATAAAGACGGTAGTTTGATCAGCTACTCAAAGCGTGGTTCTTATGATCGTGACCTCGTAGAGGAACTTTATAAAGAAAAAGTAAAATCAACTCCGGGATTACAGGTAATAGAAAAACTGATCGATGAACTGAATGATGCAGAAAACGATTCATTGGAGGTTTACAATGAATTTAAATCAAAGAATCAGCAATATTATGGCTTTGCAAATTCGCATTTGAATCGCATTAAAGATTCTTTACTTAAAAAGGAAATTGAAGCAGTGCTAGAGAAAAATACCGCTGCATATAACAATAAAATAGCCGGGCTTTATGACCTCGTTACCACTTTAAGTCGTAAATCCGGGTCTACAGGTGATCGTCATACAATCTTAATGATACTTATTTCGCTTGAAATGATGAATGAGTACCAGCGAAAAAATCTTCCATCACCAAAACCAATTGAGTCTGTTATCAGTAACTATAATGTCCTTATTCAAAAAATGGATTCGGTGATCGGTAAGAATAAATGATCTAGCCTGATATAAATCTGTAGCCTATCCCCTTGATAGTAATAATTTCCAAGGCGGGGTCTTCTTTTAAATAACCGCGAAGTTTAGTAATATAAACATCAAGATTACGACTATTGAAGAAGTTGTCGTTGCCCCAAAGAAGATTAAGAATATCTTTCCGGTCAATGATCTTATCACGGTTTTCGTAAAGTAGTTTTAGCAATTCACTTTCACGATAAGAAAGTTTGCGATCCGCCTTACCATCATTCAACACCTGGCGATTCAATTGAAACGTGTATTTGCCCATTGTCACATTATCGCCTGTGATTCTTTTAGGAGCTTCGGTTTTATTGCGTAATGCATTCTGAATTCTTACGATCAATTCTTCCATGCTAAAAGGCTTACGGATATAATCATTACCGCCAAGAGAAAAGCCTTTTACAACATCCTCGGTTTGAGTTTTTGCCGTAAGAAAAATAATAGGTACTTCTTCATTAAGGTTTCTTATCTCATCTGCAATGGTAAAACCATCTTTGTTAGGCAGCATCACATCCAGCACACAGATATCAGGTTCTGTTTTTTTAAAAGCAGGCGTTGCTTTTGCTCCATCACTTTCCATGATCACTTCAAAGCCGCGGCTCTCCAGGCTTTCTTTTACGATCTTGCCCAGAAACAATTCATCCTCCACATATAAAACTTTTGTTTTGCTCATAGCCGCGCCACGATTTTTATTGATGATAGCTCACAAATTAAACAAATCATGGCACCGGTATGCCGCGGCATGTTTGCTTAAACTTGTTGCTTAGGCAAAGTAATAATAAATTTAGAACCAAGGCCGGGCTGACTTTCTACATCTATTTTTCCTTTATGCCTTTGAACAACATGCGATACATAACTTAAGCCTAACCCATAGCCTCTTGTATTATGTGTGTTTCCCAGGGGCACACGGAAAAACTTTTCAAATACTTTGTCCTTATACTCCGGTGAGATCCCGATACCATTATCTGCAACTGACAATTCTACTTCACTTCCCCTTTCTTTCACTTCAAATTTAATGGCTGTATTACCATTGCCATATTTAAGAGCATTGTCTAATAAATTAAAGACTACACTTAATAAATGCAACCTGTCTCCCTGCAAATTAGTGTCGCCATCCGCATTTACTGAAACCGTTGCCTGATGTTTCTCGATCTGTAATTTCATGGATGAAACCACTTCATCTACCACTCCTTTCAGGTCAAGCAATTCATATTTTAGCTCGATCTCTTTCTTCTCAAACATGGAAAGTTTCAGCACTTTATCAACCAATAATGAAAGACGTTGCAATTCATTTTGTGATATATCCAAATATTCTTTGGTTCGTTGAGGATCGTTGATCGCATTAAAATTTCTCAACGCTTCGATAGCCACTCCCACCGTGGCGATCGGTGTTTTTAATTCGTGTGTGATATTGCTTATGAACTCATTTTTTATTTCTGTGAGTTTTCTTTGGCGCTGCAGGTTTCTATAGAGTAAAAGAAATGATATTACCGTAACCCCCACGAGGAACAATGAGAATAAGATCGGGGAAGCCATTTTTTTTAAGAGGTAACCGAATGTGTTGCCAAAGTTTAATTCATAAGTAACGGGGTGAGCAAAACCAATAGTTACTTTATTCGGCAATCTCAGATCTTCAGATAGAACTCTTTCGCGTTGCACCTTGCTTGCATTCCTGGAAATGGAAATTGGAATATTCATTCCTTCTTTTTTGAAAGCAATACGGCACGCAGAATCTATTTCTTTAACACGCAACGAATCCTGCAATGAATCTACACTATATAGAAAGCGGAAAATTTCTCCGGGTGGACCCTTACGCTCCAACATAAACCCTTTATCTATTGAATCCTTTGAAAACCGTTCATTCATCGAAATAACCATATTTCCCCTTCCCGGCGAGAAACGAATCAGGGAGTCTCTTTGAATCCCCTCTTTTTTTATAACAAGGCTGGGTCTGTTGTCAAGGCCTGGTTCCGCTTTTTCCAGTGAGTCGCTTACATGTATAGTTACATCATTCAATACATTTGCGAGTTCATCGGGATGACCCGGAAACCTGGCGGGACCGTCTCCATCCATTACTTCAATTTTAACCCTACCAGTTGAATCATTGAACACCTTGTCAAGGTTGAGTTTTTTCGCTTGAAGTTTTCTTACAGTTTCCTTAAAAACAACACTGCTGCGAAACTCAAGATTTCTTTTTTCCTTTACATAATTTTCTTTTAGCCAAAATACCTGGAAACCGGTAATGGCCACGATAGTAATTATCATTAATATGGGAAGACCCTTGAACATTTCGACATCAAAAGTAAACGTAATATGGCAGCCTGTTTATGGCTGTTAACGTTTATTAACCTTAAACAAAGGTGGTTTAACTTGCCGGAGGAGTCTCCTGACTTAGTTTTGACAAAACAATAATTTCTATTTATGAAACGCTTATTGATTGCTTCAGCTATGCTAATAGCTATTCCATCTCTTGCACAGGTAAAAGAAGGCAAGATCTTATACGAAAGAACAATGCAAATGCAGATCAGGATCAATGATGATAATCCTGCTCTACAAAATATGATCCCAAAAGAAAGAAAAGATAAGTTTGAACTGTTTTTTACTGAAGGAAAAAGTTTATGGCAGCCAGTGGAAGACGATGCCCAAAGTGATGAAGCAGCATTTGGTGATGGCAACGGAATGAGAATGGTATTTAGAATGCCTGGAAGCAATGATGTTGTCTTTCACAATGTCACAGATTCAAAAAAGGTAGAGCAAAGAGAATTAGCTGAAAAAAACTATATTATTACAGATAGCATCAGGAAGCTCAATTGGAAAGTGACTGGCGAAACCAAAACAATATTGGGGCATAACTGCATGAAAGCAACGTCACAGCGTATGCAGGAGAGTTTCCGTATGACAATGGATAATGGCGAGGCAAAAAGAGAAAAAGTGATGGATACATTGAGGATTGTAGCATGGTTTACCAATGAAATTACAGGTTCATTCGGCCCCGAAATGTACCAGGGACAGTTACCAGGAACTATTTTGGAGATCGACGTCAATAATGGAAGAAACTCTTTTAAAGCAATTGAAATTTCTCCAAAAGTTGATGTTGCGAAAATTAAAGAGCCATCAAAAGGAAAAAAAGCAACTCCCGAAGAATTTGCAAAAGAAAGAGAAAAGATGATGCAGGAAATGATGCAGAATGGCGGTGGTCCCGGTATGCGTATTAATATCCGGAATTAATTAAACTAACAATATTTATATAAGGTGACGTATTCATGTCGCCTTTTTTCATTTTTCTAAGCTCTTAACTCAACTTTGAACGCAAGACTGAAATAACGATAATAATGATCCTTGTTCTCAATATTATTTGCATTCCATTCTTCACCGTACGTAAATGGGCTTGTGCTTGACCACGCTGCTTCACCAATTGCTACCAATGTATCCGGGCTTTTAAGTCTGAAACCATAGGTTTTGTCCTTATATAATTGCACGGACTGCAATGGAAACTGCATCCAGTTCTCAGTATCGTTTTCATCCACTTCGATCTCTGCCGTTGAAAGAATTTGTCCCCAATTTTTTGTTTGTTTGTCAAACTCATGCAATGTGAGTATCAACTTACCCGGATGTGAAACGGCAATTGAATACACCTGTATCTTTTTTAATGACCCATTTTCGGGGCATTGAAATGTTTGCCCTGCAAGGTGATCTGCCTGCCCGGAATTCAACTGTCCGATCCATAAACAAGTATTTCTGTGGAGTTGCTCAAGTGCGGGGTGAAGATGATTGCCAAAAGTCGTCGTTTTCATACACACATGTTTTAAGTTATAAATTAAAACAGCCAGTTGTGACAAGAGCTACTTTCTAAACTTATCGACCCCGCAAATATTGTGCTTGTGCATAAAATGATTAATTTGACCCGGTAATCGTTTAAATATGAAAGCAAGGTCCATCAAAGGGAATTCGCCCGGGGAAATTCAGGCAGCGCTGAATAATAGCATGGCCGATGGATTTAAACCCACATTGGCAATTGTTTTCATTTCGATCAGGCAGGATAGAAATGCGGTATGTAAAATATTAAGTAACGAAGGACTTGATGTGCTGGGAGCTACCTCATGCGGGGAGTTTACAAATGATTACCAGGAACAAGGGTCGGCAGTTATTCTGCTGCTTGACCTGAACCGTGAGTATTATACAATTTTGTTTGAAGATATTCACGATAGAAATTTAGGTGAGGCTGCAACACATTTAGCGAATACTGCTCTTCAAAAATTTAATACACCCGCATTTATTGTGTGCAGTACAGGGACATCTGTGAAAGGTGAGATTTTTGACGGACAAGGTTTCGTAAATAGTTTAGAAAAAGTGATCGGACCACATGTAAAAATGTATGGTGGCATGGCGGGAGACGATTATTCTTTCTCTGGTTCCTTCGTTTTTACTAATGAAAAATCAACCGATGAGGGAATCGTTGCATTAATACTTGACGAAGATAAAGTCAGTGTAACCGGAATGGCTATTTCTGGCTGGCAGCCAGTGGGAACTGTAAAAACAGTTACAAGGAGTGAAGATGGTTGGCTATACACGATTGATGACAAGCCAGCACTGGATATGTATTTAAGATATTTGGGAAAACAAAGCACAGATACTAAGTTTTATGAAGAGGTTGGTTTATTCTATCCTTTCCAGGTTATAGATGCTACAGATCCGGTAATGCGGACACCAATGAGTATGAATAAAGATGATAATGCCCTGAAACTTGATTTCCCAATTCCCGCAGGGACAAAATTACAGTTTTCAATGCCACCGGACTTTGATATAGTCGAAAATGTATTAGAGAAAGCTACCGACTTAAGGAATGCTCAAAAGAGTGATGCGGAAGCTTTGTTGATATTCTCCTGTGCCGGAAGATTGAATGCACTTGGCCCAATGACCAAAATGGAAAATGATGGATTAAGTGAAATATGGAAAACACCCATGGTAGGTTTTTTTACTTACGGAGAATATGGGACTGCTCATGGCAAACAAGAATTTCATTCAACAACCATTTCATGGGCTGTGCTAAAAGAAAAATAGAATTCCACCTACATACAACATAACATGCAAGCCAAATCAATTAAAGGGAAGTCGACCGAAGAAATTAAAATTGCATTGCAGCAAAGTATAACCGATGGCTTTAAACCAACATTGGCATTAGTCTTTCTTTCTGCGATGAATGAAATAGAAGCAGTCTGTTCATTACTGGATAAAGAAGGAATTGCCATTTTTGGCGCTACTACATTTGCGGAATTTACAGAGCAGGATGCTGAAAATACTGGTATTGCTGTGCTGCTTTTAGAAATTGACCCTGCTTATTTCAAAATTGTTTTAAAAGATAATGGAGAAGGCTCAGGGTATGAAATAGGTTGCCACATTGGAGAAACAGGTGTAAAGACATTTACTAATCCTGCATTTATTATTTCTTCTGCTAATTACAAAATTCACGGCGACTTGATCATTCAAGGGATGGTAGAAAAAGCCGGCAATGATGTTACTATTGTGGGTGGCAAGGCAGGAGAATTGATAAACATGGAAGGAAAAGTTTTTACCAATAGTCTATCAAGTGATAATGCTGTTATTTCATTGATACTGGACCAGGATAAAGTAACTTTAAAAGGAATAGCGGTCTCTGGCTGGAAACCCGCGGGGACCGAAAAAAAAATTACACACTGCATAGGTCCCTGGATCTATACCATCGATGATCAACCGGCATTTGATGTTGTAAAAAAATTCCTTGGAACAGATATTCTTGAGGATAAGAACAAAGAAGGGATTGTAAAATTAAACATCATCTATCCTTTACAACTTTACCGTGAAGGAGGAAGCCCATATATGCTACCTATCTTATTTGCTAATACTGAAGACAATTCTGTTATGCTTGCAGAAGCGGTGCCGCAGGGCTCGCTGTTCCGTTTTTCCATGCCTCCGGATTTTGATGTGATCGATATGGTGATCAAAAGTTCACAGGAAGTAAAAGAAAAACAAATACCCGATGCAGATGCTCTCGTCATTTTTTCCTGTATAGGCAGATTAGGATCGCTGGGACCAATGGCTTCAGCAGAAGTGGAAGGGCTTGCCGGTTTATGGAATAGTCCGATGATCGGATATTATTCTCTTGGTGAATTTGGCAGGGTAGCAAATGGCAAACCCGAATTTCATGGTACTACTGTGAGCTGGGTAGCATTAAAAGAAAAATAAAATTATGAATTGGAAACTGATCATAGGTACTCTATTGCTTTACTCCTGTTCAGATGAACAGTATAAAGGAAAGATTATAGACATGCATGTTCATTCTTACAGCCAAAGTGATTTTGGCGAAAGAGAACCAGCTTCTGATCATTATGGGAACAAAGGATCATCAAATGCACAAGAACATCTGGCGGCAACATTTGATGCATTTAAAAAATGGAATATCACAAAAGCAGTTGTAAGCGGCAATCCTCAAAGTGTGGAAAGCTGGGCATCAAAAGACAGCAGTCAACGTATCATTAATGGTATCCTGATTTTTGCACCGGATGACTATGGAATGGACAGCGTGAAATTTGAGCAAATGGTAAAAGAAAAAAAGATTGAAGTTTTTGGAGAGATCGGCGCTTATTACAGGGGTACCACTTTAAGTGATTCTGTCTGGCAACCATATTTAAGAATCTGTGAAAAATATGATATCCCTGTAGCAGTACACACTGGTGGAGGCGACCCCGGGGGAACTTATTCATGGTCGCCTAAAGCAAGATTAAAAATTGGCGATCCTTACCTGGTAGAAGATGTATTGGTGAGATATCCTAAACTCAGAATTTACCTGATGCATGCAGGTGGTGAAGAGTGGCATGAACATACGTTGCGGCTGATGGCCTATTATCCGCAACTTTATACAGATATTGCGGTAATGCTGTGGGTGGAACCAAACACCCAACGAACCATCAAAGATTTTCTTCGCAATGCAAAAGAAGCGGGTTATCTCGACCGGGTCATGTTTGGTTCTGATCAGATGATTTGGCCCAATGCCATTGAAATGTCGATTGATTATTTGAACAGCCTTGACTTCTTAACAAAAAAAGAAAAAGAAAACATATTTTATAATAATGCAGCCAGGTTTCTAAAACTTGAACAATAAAGCATGAAAGCAAAGACAATTAAAGGAAAATCGGCGGATGAAATCAGTTCTGCTTTAATTGAAAGCATGGCTGATGGATTCAAGCCAACTTTAGCCATTGCATTCATATCCGTTAAACAGGACAGAGAAGCTATTTCCAGATTACTTGACGGAAAAGGCATCCAGATATTTGGTGCTACCACTGCAGGCGAATTTATTGATGGTGAAATTGAAGAAGGCAGCATTGCCATCATGTTGCTTGACATGGATCCAGCTTATTTTAAAATAGCATTTCTTGAAACAAGCCAGGAGACCGCCTTCGAAGACGCAAACAAGCTGGGTATTACCGGAAAAGAAACTTTTACCCACCCTGCGTTTATTATAGCAAACAGTGGAGTGTCGTTAGACGGTGAACCATTCGTAGAAGGCATCCTGGAAGGTTTTGGAAAATCTCCCTCGTCGGCAGACAAGGAAGTAACCATATTTGGTGGTAAGGCAGCAGATGATCTGGCACTCGTATCAACATTTGTTTTCACTAACGGACAAAGTAACGACTGCGCATTGGTAGCACTTATAATTGATGAAGATAAAATAGATGTTAAAGGTATAGCTACTTGTGGCTGGAAAGCTATTGGTACCACAAAAACGGTTACGAAGAGCGAAGGGAATATTGTATATACCATCGACGATAAACCCGCATTGGATATGTTAATGAATTACCTTGGAGTTGAAATAAAGCAGGAAGACAACAAGGAGATCGTGACCTTTCTAAGCTCCTGGTATTATCCCCTGCAGGTGGAACGTGAAAATGTAGATCCTGTAATACGGACAGCCATGTTTGCCAATAGCGAAGACCGTTCACTTATTTGTTCCGGAAAAGTGCCGCAAGGGTCAAAGATCAAATTTTCGCTGCCACCAGATTTTGATTCAATTGATACAGTGGTTGCAGATTGTAAGGGTGTTAAGGACAATGCACAGCAGCAAGCAGATGCCCTGATCATGTTTTCATGTGTGAGCAGATATTTATCGTTTGGGGTTGTAATGAAAGAAGAGATAGAACAGGTGCAAAAGATCTGGGGTGCACCAATGGCAGGCTTTTTTTCCTATGGCGAATATGGAAAATCAAAAAC
>DASUTO010000486.1:0-2399 GCA_036374555.1 Chitinophagaceae bacterium | reverse complement strand
AAGATCATTCTTTGTATCGGTGGAAGTGCCACTGTTGATGGCGGCACGGGAAGTCTAAAAGCGCTGGGTGTAAAATTTTTTGATGCAAATGGAAATGAACTGGATGACCTGCCTGCTACGCTATCATCACTTGCAGAAATTGATATTGTAAGCTGCGACAAAAGAATAAACAAAACCCCGATAATTATTTTATGCGATGTTGAAAATCCATTCCTTGGGTCGAGTGGAGCAGCAAAAATTTTTGGACCCCAAAAGGGAGCATCAGAAAACGACGTTCAGCTTCTGGAAAACAAGCTTGCAAAATTCAATGAAATTGTTTTACGCAAAACAGGGAAGGAAATGGCAACTCTGAAACATGGTGGTGCAGCGGGAGGGGTGGCAGCGGGCTTGCACACTTTTCTCGATGCCGATCTTGTGAATGGCATTGATTATTTCTTACAAATAACCGGGTTTGAAAAGGAATTAGTAAAAGCGAATATGGTTATTACAGGCGAAGGAAATATTGACTTACAAACCTTGCATGGCAAAGGGCCATTCGGAGTCGCAAAAAAAGCAAAAGAATTTTCTTTGCCTGTTATCGGAATGGCGGGAAAAGTATCTGGTGAAGGATCCTTGCACCAATATTTTGATCAGCTTATTTCAATAAATGATGATGAAGCTGATCTGGAAACAGCAATTAAAAATACATACACTAATCTTGAAAGAGCTGCACAGCGCCTTGGCGACCTGCTTAGTTTATCGTCTGTGCAAAACTAATTCAGTATTAAAATTAGGAATCGGCTGTTCTTTCGTCGTAACTTTTATGTCCCCTGTAGGACCGTATTCACGGTAACTACATTTTTGAAAACCATTATTCTTCAATTTTAAAAAGGAGGTGTTATGTTTGTACGACTAACTTACTTCGGTTTTAAAACCGAAAAACTTCAGGAGCTTAAGAAATTTTACAACGAGACTGCTATCCCAACATTAAAGCAGCAAAAAGGAAATCTTGAATGCAGGCTGCTGGAACCTATTGACAAAAAGGACGATTATATCTCGATGACAACGTGGGAAACAAAGGAAGATGCGGAAGCTTATGAAAAGAAAGGAGTGTATAAGAAACTCGTTGACGAGGTGCGGCCTTTCTTTTCCAAAGAACCTGTATTAAGAGTTTATCAAACTGAACATGTAATGGAACATGCCTGAATTGACAATTTTTTTTATCGCATGGGGCTTTACAAGGGGCCCCATTTTATTTTATAAGGAAAGAGATAAGAGGCTAGCGGAATTTAGCTGCCTCGTTGTGATCCCGTGTTGGCTTGTTTGCTTACAAAAGTATTTGTCTGCGGCTTTTGAATGAATTTTGAACCGGGTGCCGCATTATTCTGATTTTTTTTCTTATCGTTTTTCTTTTTGCCTTTATTCTGATTAAGTAATGACATACGGATAAATTTTTTGTAAATATACTTGTTTATTCGGAATGCTTATCTAAGCATCTTGTAAAATTTTTCTATATCTGCGATCTCTGTTGAGGTGAGTATTTCGTTGTTGTCGTATTTCGTTTGCAGAAACAATACTCTTTTATGCTGCGGATATTTTTCGAGTATTGCCGCTATCATTTTTCCCAGTTCTTCATCTTTTTTATAAAGCGGCGCAGGAGCAGGTTTTTCAGATTTATAGCGGGTTGGCTTCTTTAAAATGATCGCTTCTAACGTTGAGAGTTTACCTGCCGGAATTGTATTTACTTTTTGCGCCATTTGATGCAAGCCTTCTAGTTGTTTTTTACTTAGCCCTCCGCGATTCAAATATTGCTGATGCAGGCTTTTGACAAAAGTAGAGGCAGGAAAGGCTGCTTCCGTTAATTCGAGTATATCTCTGACAACGTCTACATCGGAATTCATTCTTTGATATAATTTAAGTCTAAAAATAAGGAAAGAAGAATAGAGTTACTGAATGATGAATGGAGCCCGTCGCTTCGCTCCGGGTAAACTTGCAAAGGACGTTCAATAAGGGTGCTAAAGCTCACTTCATTCTCTCGCTTCACTCGGGATGACAAGCCAACACACATTTCTTATCTTTGCCGACCTTTGACAGAAGACGTAACCCTTCGCTTCGCTCAGGGTGACAAACAAGCATAAAAAAAATTGAAGATGTCTGAAGAACGTAGTTTAAATTTCCTGGAAGAAATAATTGAAGAGGATCTGAGATCCGGCAAGTACAAGCAGATCGTTACCCGTTTTCCGCCCGAACCAAATGGTTATTTGCATCTGGGCCATGCTTCAAGTATTTGTTTAAATTTTGGCTTGACAAAAAAATATCCCGGCTACACGAATCTCCGGTTTGATGATACAAACCCGGTGACGGAAGACGTGGAATATGTGGACAGCATTAAGGATGATATTCACTGGCTGGGTTTTGAA
>DASUTO010000485.1:0-6599 GCA_036374555.1 Chitinophagaceae bacterium | reverse complement strand
TCAAGGATGGTACCGATCCTGGCTTTTGTTTCGGCCTTATTGTCTACGATCGATACATTGCCCTTAAGACTATATACGACAAACATATTACTGTTTTGTGCGTAAGCACCTGCTGCAAAAAATAATGAAGCCAGCAAAAATAATTTTTTCAGTTTCAATACCTGTTTAATGGTGTTCATGTGTAGTGTGTTCATGTTTATGGTGTTCATTATGTTGTTCATTGTTATGATGCTCGGGTTTATGATCTGTATCGTGACCGGCAGCATGATGATGACCGAAGATAGTCTGGTAGCCATATTTCCGGTGCAGCCAACCGACAAAGGCTTCATAGAAATAAATTACATCTACTGCCAGTGCGATCACGTACAAAGTGTATTTCATATCCAGCTTGATCCTAAACTGGTCGTAAAGAAAGATGCCAAGGTACGCAAAAAGTAAAACAGAAAACACCTGCGCCAGTTTCGCAACAAGATGAAACCAAATATGACTTTCCAAATAATACCTGATAAAAAGAGACATATGGATCCAGCCAATGATGATCGCTACAACCCAGGCTACCCATTTAGGCATTTTCTGGATGTAATTGGCATCGAGAACCATAGAAATGATATTTGCGTGAACAACCACTCCATTCATGTCTGGTTTTGCTTTACCGACATATTCCACATTCATAGGAGTGAATTTTTTATCCTCAATATCATCAGGCCCTTCACTGATATAGCCGAATAAAACAATTTTCCCTTCGACCCAGTCATTTGTTACCTCATCCTGCATTATTTGATCACTTGTCAACACCCTATATTTATCTATTCTTCTTGAATAATTGATGATCTCTTGCTTCTTATGCCTTTTTTCAAGTTTATGATAAGCATTACTATCATATTCACGTACAACCGCTGTCGTAAAGTGTGGGATTATTTGATCATCAACTTTATCAAATGGACTATAAACCCTCACAGTTCCTATTGTGTCAGCATCGAGGTTGGCGAATCCTCTATGATGATAAACGGAATCAAAGTTATCAGGCCTGATAAATATTTTATGACTTTCAATGTCATAAGCTTCCCTGTTTACAACGACAAGGTTTTTTGTATTTCTAAATACAGCTCCCAATAATGAATCTTGCTCAGGCTCTCTTGATCCATCAAAGTAAACATCTAACCCCATAATTTTTGGCTTCATCGAGCTCACTTTTGTAATAAGCTCTGCGAGGCTTCCCCTATCAAGATGACCAATATTTATAATTGCTATTCTGTTTTCGTATTTAATTGTGGTATCTTCCTTGTCTCCCTTACCAAGTTTTGCATAAGCGATATCATTAAAATCAAAATCCTTCAAGGCAATCTTCATCGGGTTCAGCACATAAAAATTTATCGGGATCATTCCAAGCAATATCAGGAAAACAAAGACCGCTATAGTCGCAAACAATGTATCTCTTTCATAGAGATATTTAGTTATATGGCTTACATATTTTTTGGTGTGGCGGGCAATATGTTTGTGCAGCATAGTTCGGATAAATGATTTGCAATTTAAGCCATTGTCTGCCACTGTTTGCAAAGTAATAGCGTCAATAATCGATTGTTCCCAATAACATAAACTATAGTGGGATTTTTACGATGATCACCAACCCGATGTCTTGCTGAAATCCTGTAAATTAGCATCGTTTATGCCAAGAGCCCTTTCAGCATGTATAGCATCCGTTTTATTTTCCTGCCTTATTCAAACTAATGTGGCGGGACAGGCTGCGCAAAACCCGCAGGACACAGGTGGTCACCGCACTTTTGCCATGATAATGGGCATATCAACTTACAAATTTATCCGGCCTCTTTCATTTGCTGACAGCGATGCCGAACTTTTCCGTGATTTTTTGAAATCAGGTGGTGGCGGAAAATTACCAGACTCCAATATTTATTTTTTGAAAAATGAAGAAGCCAAGGCCGCGAATTTTTTGGTAAAAGGAATGAGCTGGCTTCGTAACCGGAGTCTTAAAGCAGGCGATCGTTTATATATCTACCTCGCAGGTCATGGCGACGCTATTAACCAGGATGAATTTTTTTATCTGACCTATGATTGTAATCCGGCCGGCGATAAAAATAATTACCTGATCACCGGTACCATTCAACTTTATAATTTAAAAGTTCGTATTGCTGAAGCCAGCCGTAAGGGGGTTGAAGTAATTTTTATAATGGATGCTTGCCGGACAAACGAACTCCCCGGGGGCGGTGAAGGTCAACAGCAATTGCAAGCCGCTATTTCTGAAAAACAAGCCGGCGAAATAATTATGCTTGCAACAGGCGCCGGGCAAGAATCATTGGAAGATGCGACTATCGGCACCGGGCACGGATTGTTCACCTATTACCTGGTAGATGGTCTTACAGGTATGGCCGATACACCAGGTGCCCACGATAATCTTGTAACGCTGGAAGAATTGGAAAGTTATATCGCAACAACGGTCCCTACCTACGCACAGCAAAAACATAATCGTAAGCAAAACCCCTTTTTATGTTGTGATGAAAGTAAAAAGAAAGTGATTGCAAAAGTGGATACTGCATTTTTAAAGAAATGGATGCTTACAAAAAAATTAACCGGGCAAATACGTGGAAACGGTGGTTCAATGACAAAACGTGGAGGTGTAGCGGCAGCCCCGGCGTTTAAAATTCAACTGGATCGTAATATCAATTACAATTTGTTTAATACGCCAGATACCAGCATTCTTGAACTTTACAATTCATTCAACAGGGCCCTGAAAGATTTTAACCTGACTGGTGACGGCAATTCTGCAGAAGGATATTACCAGCAGCTGAACAAACTGGATCCTAAAAACAATTATACCATCGATGCAAGGCTTAGTCTTGCTACTGAGTATATCAATTTTGCACAAAGCAAGATCAATCTTTATCTCGAAGGCCGCGATGTTTCAGCGATCCAACGCATACGTTCGCAACTTGATGCAGATGATAAATCAGACGAAATAACAAACAGTCTCGATCGTATGGAAAAAGTTGCCCGCCATGATTTTTCTGAAGTAGGTAATATGCTCGAAAGAGCTATTGAATACGCGGAAGTAGATGATGAGAATTTCAGAAAAAAATTGCTGGCAAAAAGATTTTTCTTTAAAGCCCAGGGATATTTTGATAAAGGAGCAAGTACCGCTGGACTTCGCCTGGCCATTCAGGATGCGATGCAGGCTTATAAGGCTGATCCCACTGCTGCCTATATTTTAAATACACTTTCTTCGTTACAATTAGATAATAATAAGCCTGACAGTGCTATTTACTTTGGTCGTTTAGCTTCCGCACAGGCGCCGCTTTGGCGTTATCCTTATATGAATATTGCCAATGCATTTGCCAAAAAGAATAAGACAGATTCTGCATTGGTTTATTTTAAAAAAGCATTATCGGTAGATGATTCAAGAGCTGATGCTTATGTCGATCTTGGCTATTTTTATTTCCAGCAACGAAATCTGGATTCTGCAAAAGTTTATTATGAAAAAGCATTATTGCTTGATCCCAAAAATGCGCCGGCAAACAATAACATGGGCTGGTTGTTGCGTGAATCAAGACAGTTTGACCAGGCATTAATTTATTTCAGAAAAAGCCTTGCTTATGACCCGGCATTCTTTAATGCATATAATGGCATCAGCCGCGTGTTCACTGATCTCAGGATGTATGATTCGGCCCGCGCTTATTATCAAAAGGCTTTAAAGAATTATCCTGATAAGCTGATCACATCAAATTATATCGGGCAATTTTACCAGGAGCAGAACCTGGTCGATTCGGCCCGTGTATATTATGTGCAGGCCGCCGTGATCGATCCAAGCTATGATGCACCCTTTATTAACCTGGGAAGATTATATGCCCAGACCAAACAATACGACTCCGCAACTTATTATTATCGTAAAGCACTTGATCTTAATAGTAAGAATTTCCGGGGTTATAACCAGTTGGGTTTGATGTTTACAGACATGAAAAATTATGACTCGGCTTTTTATTATTATAAAAAAGGGTTGGAGCTCAACCCCGATAACAGTATTGTATTAAACAATATGGGGCTTGCCTATTATAATGCCGATAACCTTGATTCGGCTGCCGCCTATTTTCAAAGAGTAATGCGTGCAAGTGCTGATAACCCTTATGCTGCCAACAACCTGGGACTCGTTTTTCATAAAATGAAAAAATTAGATTCCGCCATGTTTTATTATTCCAGGGCAATGGCGCTGAAAAAAGATCTCCCATCGGCACAAGGGAATATTGGCAGGTTATTGTATGAACAAAAGGATTATGATGGCGCAAAATATTATTTAAAGAATTTGCTGGAAGCTCATCCGGAAAATATGCAGGCATTAGCTAATCTTGAACAGGTGTACAAACAAACAAATGAATTTGATTCGGCTATTTATTATTACACCCGTTCATTGCAAAAAGGTGTGGTCAATTCTTCAATGTTCAATAATCTCGGCCGCTTATACTTTACCTCTGAAAAATTTGATGAAGCCGCAAGATGGTATAATATGGCCATTCAGTATGACCCAAAAAACCCGGTCGGCTATTATAATCTTGGTTCTGTGTTTGCAAACCTTCAGCATGCTGACTCTGCCGTTGTGATGTATAAAAGGGCCCTGGCGCTTGATCCAAATTATTTCACGGCCAACCTGAATCTTGGCGTGGCCCATCATGAACTGAAGCAATATGATTCTGCGATCGTTTATATCAGGAAGGCAATACTTATAAATCCTAAAGACAATCTTCCTTATTATTATTTGGCGCAGAGCTTTGCAAAGAATAATAAGCCGGAGGATGCACTGCGTTACTTAGAGCAAGCTTTGCAAAGAGGGTACGATCTTTATGAATATATAGCGATCGATCCCGATTTTGACAGCATTCGCAAATACGCTGCTTATAAAACAATGATGAAAAAATATTTCCCCAAGAAGTATAAGGAAGAAGATGATTAGTAATTCTGGCAGCGGAGTTACTAAAAAATAATTTATTACCACAATTCATTAATAAGGTGATAAGGTTTGGCGTTACGCTTCATTATTTTTACTAAGGTTCTATACCGCTTAAGAAATAAGAAAACCTTATCGCCTTAGTAGCAACAGTGGCTAATTGATTGACCTTATTATCTTATTTAAGCAATAAAAGCAATTTCACAACTTTTTCAATTCATGTCCTAAATCCTCAGTAATTTCCTTTTTCCTCCGGAGGGAGTCTCCAAAGGAGTACATTGTACCTTCGGACAAATTTATTGTTATGAGAAAATCAGCCTGCATTCTTCTTGCAAGTCTCTTCAGTATTTACTTATCAGCGCAAATAAAAAAAGCTCCCGAGGTGAAAGAAGGAGACGGGCCCTGGCCGCAATTAATTATCCGCGGTGTTACACTAATTAACAGTACCGGTGCACCTCCGGTTGGCCCCGTTGATATTGTTGTTGAAAAAAACAGGATCGTACAAATTTCCAATGTTGGTAACCCCGGGTTGCCGATCAATAATGAAAGAAGACCAAAACTAAAAGAAGGGGGAAAAGAGTTGAATTGCGAAGGAATGTTCCTGCTTCCCGGTTTTGTTGATATGCATGGTCATATTGGTGGCACCGAGCAGGGAACAACTGCTGAATATGTTTTTAAGCTTTGGATGGCGCATGGCATCACCACGATTCGTGATCCGAGTTGTGGCAATGGGCTTGCCTGGGTGCTTGATGAAAAAAAATTAAGCGCTGAAAATAAGATTACGGCACCAAGGATCTTCGCCTACACATCCTTTGGGCAAGGCGCTCAACAATCGCTCAGTACACCAGAACTGGCAATAGAATGGGTGAGAGAGAATGCAAAGAAAGGTGCTGATGGCATAAAATTTTTTGGCGCTGCTCCGCAAATAATGGATGCCGCCATTCGTGAAAACAAAAAATTGGGTTTACGGAGTTGTTGTCATCATGCGCAGATGAGTGTGGCACGATGGAACGTATTGAATTCTGCCAGAGCGGGGATGACATCAATGGAGCACTGGTATGGTTTACCCGAAGCATTGTTTACAGATAAAACAGTACAGAACTATCCATTGAATTATAATTACAGTAATGAACAAAACCGTTTTGAGGAAGCAGGTAAATTATGGAAACAAGCTGCACCGCCATACAGTGATAAATGGAATGAAGTAATGAAAGAATTGCTGAGTCTTGATTTCACACTCGATCCAACATTTAATATTTATGATGCAAGTCGTGACCTGATGCGTGCAAGAAGAGCCGAGTGGCATGAGGATTACACATTACCGGCCCTTTGGAAATTTTATGAACCAAACCGCAATTCGCATGGTTCTTATTGGTTCAATTGGGGTACGGAACAGGAAATGGCATGGAAAGAAAATTATAAACTCTGGATGACATTTGTAAATGAGTATAAGAACCGCGGTGGAAGAGTAACCACCGGAAGTGATAACGGGTTTATCTATCAAACCTATGGATTTGGTTATATAAGAGAATTAGAACTTCTTCGTGAAGCAGGTTTTCACCCGTTGGAAGTAATTCGCTCTGCTACTTTATATGGGGCGCAGGCATTAGGTGCTGATAAGGATCTTGGTTCAGTAGAAGTGGGTAAGCTG
>DASUTO010000484.1:0-2899 GCA_036374555.1 Chitinophagaceae bacterium | reverse complement strand
GATGCCTTCTGAAAAAGGGCTGATAAAAATAAGCAACGATAGAACAAAAATCAGGATAGAACAAAACATTCCACAACTTAACGGTACGCTGCTTCCTGGCGGCACCATGTCCGTTTATACTGACGATGATCATATACGCTGGGTGGCAACAAAAAACGGCATTTCTGTTTTTGACCCTTCGTCAAGTTATTCCTCTTTCTTGCCTTTGCTCCCGGTATCAGATAAAGAAAGCATCAACCAAATGGGTGGGGTATTTTATGATGATAGCAGCCAATGCTATTTTGTGTGCAGTCTAAACCCCGCAGCCGTATTCATCATTAACAGGGTAAGTGGGCAGATAGAAAAAATAATGACTGATGCAAATGGTAACAGCCTGCAATTATGCTTAAACATAGAAAAAGACCGTCATAATAACCTCTGGCTGCTTACTGATAACCATGTTTACAATTATAATAGAAATACACGAAAATTTGTATTATTCCCCACGCCCAATGACGGAACAAAAGCAACCTTCCGGGACATGCTGCACGATGAAGAAGGCAACTATTGGTTTGCCCCTTATAATGGTAGGTTATTTTATTATAATACGGTGCAAAGAAAATTTACCGTGCCCAAAGACAGTTCTCTACGGCGCATCAGAAATATTACAGGGATCAACAGTGTTGGCAATAAAGGTGAAATATTGATTGGTAGTTTTGGGGAAGGTGTTTACAGTTATAATTTGCTTACGGGTAAGAGAGTAAATTATTACAATGAAAAAGGGGAAGTGGCTTATTCAGCATTATTTCTTATCAACGATATTGATAAAGACCCTAATGGTACACTGTGGGTAGCCACAACTTCTGGTGGGGTTTTTAGATATAACCCCGGTATGCCTTTCGAAAAAGCCTTCACAGGGTTTGACATGAAGGCAGGCTTTACCAATAATAATATTCTTTCCTTATGTAGTGATGATGATACTACCCTCTGGCTTTTATCTGGCAATGGTCTATCGGCAATGAATACTGAGGGTCAATTTTTATTTGATCTGAAAGATGAACTGCCATTTAATTTTACCTCATACACTTCTGATAACATATTTCCACATGATATTTTTTTCAGTTCCCAACACAAAGAATTATTAGTGGGAGTTGGCGGTGGGTTATTAATTCATTCCGTGAAGCAAAAGGATAGGCTAGCTTCATTCCCAATAGTGATCACCAATATAAAAGCATCTGGTGAATCACTCACAGACCTTCAGATCAACGGAGCATCAGCTTTACGAATTCCTTACAGGTCCAATTCCATAATATTTGAATTTGCAGGTTTATTCTACGGTAACGATGCCGGCCTGGTGTTTGAATATAAACTGCATGGTTATAATAAGGATTGGGTAAATGCAAATAAAAATTTTGAGGTAGGTTTCCAAAACCTGCCCCCGGGTAAGTATATTTTTCATGTACGGGCAAGGGATAAGGGAGGAAGTGTCATAAGCGAAATGCAAGGTTATTCTTTCAGGATAATACCCTCTTTCAGGCAAACATGGTGGTTTTATTTATTGATAGCGACAACTCTGTCTGCCGGACTTTATGTATTATTCCGCTACCGGTTGAATCAAAAACTAAAATTATTTGAAATGCGCAACCGCATCAGCCAGGACCTGCATGATGAAATTGGAGCTTCCATGAGTGGTATTAACCTGCTCAGCCAGGTGGCGGCTGAAAAATTACAGCATAACAAGCCTCAGGAAGCTGCGGAGTATTTGGTTAAAGTAAAAAATTATACCCAGGACGTAATAGAAAAATTAAGTGATATGGTGTGGGTCTTTAACCCTCAAAATGACAGTATTGAAAAATTGTTGCAGCGGTTAAAATCTTTTACCATTTCGGTGGCATTGTCAAAAAATATTAAAGTTCACTTTGTAACGGATAAAGCAAGCGAAACAATAAATTTAACCATCCGGCAACGTAAGGCGATTTTCCTGATAAGTAAAGAAGCCATCAACAATGCTTTTAAATCTTCATCATGCAGCAATATATACTATCACCTAACAGTCAACGGTTCTAAATGGCAGCTTCGGATACAGGATGATGGCAAAGGTTTTTCCCTTACAGAAAAAACTGATGGCAATGGGTTACGGAATATGCAGGCAAGAGCAGATGAAATTGGTGCAAAATTCAACATCCAGTCACAACCCGGCGCAGGAACTATTATACTACTGGAATTATAAATACCTCATTTGCGGTGCTCAAAACAAACTTTCATCAACCTACATTTGTAATGTGATTGGCAGCAAAGAAATACGGGTTGCTATTTTTGAGGATAACCCGATCATGATGGATGCTTATCGTTCTATTTTGAACGGATCGCCGGGCTATATGTGTCCCGGCAGTTTTACGAGTTGTAATAATTGGAAAAATGATATCAAAAAAAGTAACCCTGATGTGGTATTGATGGATATTGAAATGACCGGCATTAATGGGATAGCAGCAACAAGGCTGATCAAAAAAGAATTTCCAACTGTGAAAATATTAATACAAACTGTTTTTGAAGACGATACAAAGATATTTGAAGCATTATGTGCCGGCGCTAATGGCTATATTTTAAAAAATACATCCCCCGTCAAAATGCTGGAGGCTATTACAGATGTGCAGAATGGAGGCGTAGCATTTAATCCGGTGGTAGCTTCTAAAGTAGCAAAGCTTTTTCAGCAATTCATTCCGCCATTAGTTACTATACCTGATTATCAACTCTCCGATCGGGAAAAAGAAATTTTGCATTTGCTTACCGAAGGTTTACCAATGCCTCGAATTGCTGAAAAAATATTTCTTAGCTATCATACGGTAAGAGATCATGTAAAAAATATTTATCAAAAACTACATGTAGCATCTGCTACAGAAGCCGTGGCCAAAGCGCTGAA
>DASUTO010000483.1:0-3674 GCA_036374555.1 Chitinophagaceae bacterium | reverse complement strand
ATAATTGATCGCCAGCACCAGGTCAGTTGTTCCTAAACTTGTTTGATAGGGCATGGGTAAATGAATACCGTTCTTAATTATATCAGCGTCATCAAAAGGAAGTTTTAATCCCACTACAAATGATTTCTGCCATTTTTTATTTACATCAAAAGCATGGTTAACGGACAGGAACAGATCGGTTAGTCCATTTGTATTTGCCAGTTCACCGTTAATAAATGAATAACCCAGTTTGCCGGTTACCGAGGTACGATTGGTAATCGTTCTTGTATATTCAAGATACCCAGTATAATTATTTGTTGATCGTTCACCTATGCCATAGGCGAAGCCAACTGAAACATCATTCTTCTTTCCATCTCTTGATTCATGACCTTCGGCATTGTTCTTTATTGAATGAAGCGTACACACACCTGCATCACTACAGCCCTGTGCATTCGCTTTAACAATAAAAAAAATAACCAAACTAAATGTTCCGATTCTCTTCAACATAATATCTGTTTTTATTTTAATAGTTTTATTGGTTCTATCAGCAAATCATTATCAACACCTTTAAGCTGTTTATCAAAAAAAGCAAGCGTATATTGATTTGTGAGTTTATGTATATGTGCTGCTTTGGGTGCAAGCAACCACTGAAATGGAGCCATTAATGGCAGATCACAAAAACTAAAGTGATTTGAACCATTGATCGTATAGCTGTAATAGCCATTTCTTGCATAAGATGTAAGTCGCTTATTCCATTCATCAAACCAGATGAACTTCCATCGTTCACGGGTAAGATGACTCATCTCCAAGTCTTTTTCACTCACTTTATCAGGTGGGGTAGGCTGGGAACGTATTTCCATAAAGGGCTGCTCAAATCCTTTTGAATAATTCTCTCCATAGTAAAATCCATCCAGATTGACTCCGGCCTTTACTCGTTTATCCAGCACCAAAGTGTTTGTTGAAACGGCTCCGCCAAATGAAAAACCAAAAACGCCAAGCTCATTTATGTTCAGTTTACCTGTGAGAATATTTCCGTCCTGCTCGTTTAACTTTTCGAGGTAGTTTATCGCAAACACCTGGTCGGCAGACCATTTATTCACCATCGAATTACCAAAACTTTCATCTTCCATTAACTCATACGGAGTAACACCTGCTTTGGAGCCATCACTAAAAACCGTTCCTGATGCTGCAAAAGAATGTTCGATGCTAACGACAATATAGCCGTGACTCGCAAGCTCTTCCATTTGAAATGTATTCAGGAACCGCATCCCATCCATACCATGCGAAAAAACCAGGACAGGATAACTGTTTTCCGCATCCGATAGGGGTGCATTAGCCAATGAGTTGGTTCTTGACCTGGACAAACGTTTTAATAAAAGTTGCGGAATGGATGTGAAAAGATTCGCCACATCATTATTAAATACATCCGGATTGGGATGATAACTTGCTTTAGAAGTTCCTTCAGTTTTTTTTGCGGGGTACCAAAATTGCAAGATCAATCGCCTGAACTTTTGTTCACCGGGCAAGGCATCTTCAAGCCTTGAGCTATCTGTAACTTCCATTCCTAAAGTGCCAACAGCATACGGACCAGTTGGCTTTTTAAACCTTACAGTAGAAAAGATTTCCCAGCCAGCATAAACTATCACAATTAACGCAAAAGCCGTGATTAACATATACATACAAGTTTACTATTGATTATAATCTTTTATTAGTATCGCATGTCCATCCGGATCACGAACGATAAATGATTTTGTATGCACACCATTTACTTGCTGATGCACTATTTCTTTTGAAACAAAAATGTATCCGGCAGATCTTAATTTATTATAAAGAGATTCTGCATCATCAACGATCAAAGTAGTTTGCCAATGCCAGATATCATCTGCACGGGAATCTTTCGGATAATCTCTTCCGGGCCCTGGACTGATGTATTGCAATAATTCTATGCCCGGTCCTTTGGCGGCACGATAGCCGGTGATATGTAATGATGCACCTTCTACATTATTCAGGTGTTCCTGTTCCATTCCTTTATTCCAACTATCACCTTTTCGTTCGACACCAAGTAAATCCTGATAAAATTTATGACTGCTCTCTGTACTGCTTACACCAATTGCTGTATGATCAATTCCTAAAAATATTTTGCCGTTGCTATGTTGCCATTTCTCCTGGCCTTTTCCTTTTGGAAAAAAGATCAGCTCGAGATTATGATCATCTGGATCGTGAAAATAAAATGCCTTGATACCTTCGGCGGCAGGAATCGATTTCGGTAAGGTCTGCGGCGTTGTAGAAACAAATTCCACATTATATTTTTTTACCCGCTGAAAAGCTTTATCCATATCACTCACCACAATGGCAATATGCTGAAAGAACAGATCATTACTTTTTGCATCTTCAGGAATACTGCGGCCACCGGTGGTTAGATAATCAGTCAATTCAATAAACTCATCACCTAATTGCAAACGTGCCACACGAATATTCAAACCAAACACTCCCTGGAGTTTTTCAAATTCACTTCCCTTGTATTCGGTGTCACTAATCTTTTTAAAGCCGAGCACTTCTGTATAAAATTTCAGTGATTGGTTCATGTTTTTCACCGTAATTCCAACAGCTTCCACTTTTGTAACCTGGGCAAGCGTCAATGAAGAGATCAGAAGACCTTTAATAATAGCCCATATATAAAATATAATTTTTCTCATAACAAAAATTCTAAAGGTTCAAGCAATTCTATTTTTGACTTTTTACATTTAAGTTTGGACTTTGACTGAACAAACAAGTACAACTCTGCAGCCAGTAACATGCCGGCAAAGGGTACAAGCAGATAGATCCAGCATGCAGTCCAGGTATTAGCCGGTAATGCGCTGGCAAGCGAACGGGCAGGGTTCATCCCGAACCCGGATATCGGACCAGCCACGATCACCCAGGTACACACCAGGCATCCGGCAAATATTCTGGTATGCTTTTTTAGTTTATCGTTACTGGAAGTAAACAACACCATACTCATAGTGATGAATGCGATGATCAGTTCAATGATCAATGCCCCCCACATACCAGTTTTACCAGGAACTGTAATTGCTGAGTTCACTGGTGGATCGGTCAGGATGCTTCCCATCAACTTTTGCATGATAAAGACGGCGATTGTTCCTCCAATGATTTGAAAGAGGACAAAGAACATCGCGTCATATTTGCACATTTTATCTAATCGTAAAAAAGTGAGAGTAACGGCAGGATTGATCTGCGAACCACTTGGTGCTGTCAATGGTGAATAAAAAATAAACAGCGCAGTGCTTCCCATGGCTATACCCATCAGGATATTTTTTACTGTAAAAGTTGAAATTGCAGTAGACCATGAACTCCTTTCTGAGAATAGCATAGCACTAAAAAAACAAGCAGAGATCATGAAGATGGCAAGACCCAATGCTTCCTGCAAATAGTGCATCCAGTTTTTTCTGAAAGCAGCTTTCATTTGTGTGAAGCCTGATTTACCAGTGAATACCTGTATGGGCATTGCTCTCATATCACAAAGAGAAGAAACAATGAAGAAGATAGCTGTCGGTTGATTGACGTTAAGCTGGAGATTTAGAATGCTTTAACTCTTTCTCCAAAAAGAAATTTAATACTGTACGAATAGTAGCTATCGCAGCAAGTTTTCCTAATTCATCCCATGTTGGAGCAACCGCCGTCGCCAGTACATCTGC
>DASUTO010000482.1:0-6866 GCA_036374555.1 Chitinophagaceae bacterium | reverse complement strand
AGTAAAAAAACAAGGGTATAGCGTCTCATAGTGAGGTATTTGATAAAAGGTTAAAGGTAAGCGTAAACAGGAAAATTATCGTGGCTTTGTTCCCACAATCAACCCATATTGCCATAGACCTTTTTTCATTCCCCAATATTGATGTTTGCAGGCGGCAATATTTTTTCTTTGCTTTTCAGTGGAGCGATTGGCGAATGTGATCGTTTTCCAAAACAAATAAAGATTGGCAAGGAAATAAAATTTATATAACCGGCGTGATGAATGAGCTGCAAATTTTGAGATATCCCTGGAAAAAATGTTTCTAAACCCGGCATCATCCATGAATTTCTCAAAGCCATCTAAGGTTTCGAGATAATTTACCTGCCAGCCAGCGAGCCAGTTCTTTATCGAAGAACGATCATTATTTTTAAAGTCAGTTACAAATCCATCAGCAACAACTAATCTACCCCCGGGTTTTAATAACCGATATGCTTCTTTAATGAATTGCTCTTTATCATCTGCATAGCAAATGCTTTCACATCCCCAGACAATTTCAAAACTTTCGTCCGGAAAACTAGTGGCGCAATAGTTCATTACTTTGAATTCAGTTTTGGCCTCCACCTTTTTTTCAATTGCCAGTTCTTTTGCTTTGTTCACCTGTCGTTCACTTAAGCTAATACCTGTAACATTGCATCCCACATTTTCTGCTAAAAAAATGCTGCTGCCTCCTATCCCACAGCCTGCATCCAACACTTTATCAGAAGATCCGATAGACGCTGCTTCCATCAGCACTTCATTCATCCGCGTCAGTGATTGCGGAAAGGATCTTACTTTATCATCCCAATATCCATAATGAATGGCAAGGCTGTTGTCAAGATCCCAACTGTCTTTGTAAGCATTTTCTGATTCTGCGTAGTAATCAACAATACTTTTATGGTAGTTCGTTAACTGCATTCTCTAAAACAATTTTTCTTTCTTTTTTTAATAACATTACTATATGAATGATCAATGAAGCCGCGATCAATGTAAGCCCGGCAAAAAATGACCGGTCAAAATCCCTGCTTTCATCAAATAGAATGATAGCTAGAAATATCCCATAGACAGGTTCAAGGTTAAATGAGAGATTTACTGTGAATGCGGTCAATCTTTTTAGTGCATAAGTAGAAAATTGAAAAGCCAGCACTGAACAGAACCATGCAAGTACCAGCAACCACATCCAGTCTTTAAAATTAGGGAAAATATAATCAGTGGGGAATTGGTTCATATAAAATGGCATCAGCGCAGATAAAGTAACCAGGCCGCCGCTTAGTTGATAGGTAAGAATGGTTTGCGGATTGATGCGTTGTAAAAACTCCCGAATATAGATCATCACGAATGCCATGAGTAATGCGCAGGTGATACCGAGTATGATCCCTATTTTATATTTTGGATTGAAATGAAAGATCAGGTAAATACCCGCGATCACCATTAGACCCAAAAAAACTTCGATCCATTTTATTCTTACCCGCAATAGCAGGGGTTCAACCAATGCGGTAAAAAAGCCAACCGCAGAAAAACAAACCAACGCCACCGATACGTTGGCATATTTAATAGATCCGTAAAAAGTGACCCAATGAATAGCTGCTAAAAACCCAATGCCAGTTAGCTTTAATATATCCTTTGTAGAAATGCGTTGCAGCTTTCCCATCAAAGAAAACACGATCCACATAGTAATAGAAGTAATAAATAACCGCCACCAAACCAGCAAGCCTTCATTCATATCTATAAGTCTTCCAAGCGGACCAGTAAAGCCGGCAAGAAAAACGGAGATATGTAAATAGAGGAAAGCTTTTTTCATTTGGGGTGCAAACTAAGGAAGTCGGGGGAAAAATTCTATTTTCGATTTTTTACCAAACGCCTTAAATTTTGGTTTAAGATGAAATTACTCCTGGCTTTTATATTATCCTCTATTTACAGTTTAACAATAACTGCCCAACTCAAAAACAAACATGTTTTGATCTTTACAAAAAATGGTAAAGGTTATGTTCATGAAAATATAGCAGCGAGCATCGCTGCTATTCAGAAATTAGGAGCTGAAAATGGCTTTCTTACTGACACCACTACAAACTCTGCATTATTCAACGATAATAACCTGAAAAAATATGATGCGATCATTTTTTCAAATACCAACAATGATGTGTTTGACACCGAAGAACAAAAAGTAGCTTTTATGCGCTATATACAGGCTGGCGGCGGATTAATGGGTATTCATTCAGCATCAGGGACCGAAAGAAAATGGAAATGGTTTAAGTTAATGCTGGGGGCAACATTCCTCAGGCATCCTCCTTTTCAAAAATTCACCGTGCATGTCCTGGATAAAAAGCATCCGGCTGTAAAAAATCTAGCGCCTCAGTGGGAAACAAATGATGAATGCTATTTTTTCAAAGAGATCAATCCGGCTATTAAAGTGTTGCTGGTTTCTGATATATCGGCCATTAAAGAAGCAGATAGTTTAAAGAATACCAAGCCTGAAGTATTTGGTAATCGCTACCCGGCCGCATGGTGCCAGGAATTTGATGGTGGCAGGATCTGGTATACGGCATTGGGTCATAACAAAGAAGATTATTCCAACGCTACTTACCTGTCTCATTTGCTTGAAGGATTAAAGTGGGTAATGGATAAACCAAAGCCAGATTATAAAAAAGCCAAAGCCACAAGCTCTGCTATTGATGAAATGAAAATTTTTTAAGTGATTATTTGGCACGACCGTTGAGCTATTGTTTTATCTCAAAATTCTTTAATGACCCATCCGATGAGAAAACAGGATCCAGATACGTTGGCTACTGATCTAAGATGTTCCAATTGTAATAGATCTTATCCTGTCTCAGAAGTTATCAATGTTTCTCCGTGCTGTAATCAACCCTTGCTCGTTGAATACGATCTTCAAAAAACATTTTTAAAAGAAGAGCTCACAGGAAGAAAAAATGATCTCTGGCGTTATTTTGAAGTGTTGCCAGTAAAAGATACAAGAAATATTGTTTCGCTCGGTGAAGGATTCACTCCTATTCATCCTTTAAAAAACCTTTCAGATAAATACGGCTATTCATCTCTGTTGATGAAAGATGAATCACATAATCCGACGGGTTCGTTTAAAGCAAGAGGGATCAGTGTTGCAGTTTCCAAAGCAAAAGAGCTTGGTATAGAAAAAATTATTATCCCTACGGCGGGCAATGCTGGGGGTGCGTTAGCAGCTTATTGTGCCAAAGCCGGCATGGAATGCATTGTTATCATGCCTTCGCATACTCCGGATATTTTTAAAAATGAATGCGAATTGTATGGAGCGAAACTGATCACAGTGAAAGGATTGATCAACGATTGTGCTAAGAAGGCGAATGAGATCAATGAACAAAATGAGTATTTCAATATCTCCACTCTAAAAGAACCCTATCGATTGGAAGGAAAAAAAATAATGGGCTATGAAATTGCTGAGCAATTGAATTGGGAGTTGCCCGATGTAATTGTTTATCCTGCCGGTGGAGGAACAGGATTGATCGGCATCTGGAAAGCATTTGCTGAAATGCTGGAATTAGGATGGATCAAAAAGCCGTTGCCCAAAATGATCGCAGTTCAACCAGAAAATTGTGCGCCGATCAAGGCTGCGATGATTGATCCTGATAATTGGGAAAAGAGTTTTATCCCTAAACCGACTATTGCGCATGGCCTGGCGGTACCCTTTCCTTTTGGTATGAACCTGATAAAAAAAGCACTTACTGAATCAAACGGAGAAGTGATAACCGTTACTGAGAAAGAGATCGCGGATGGTATCAACGAAATTGCAGAAACAGAAGGCATCTTTGTTTCGCCTGAAGGCAGCGCAACCTGGAAAGCGTTAGCTTATTTAAAACAAAAAGGAAGTATAGGGGTTAAAGACAATATCCTTCTTCTTAATACAGCAAGCGGTTTTAAGTATATGGAAGATCTTCATAAAACATGAGACGAAGCCGAATAGAATTACACAACGATAAAAGGATTGCGATCCTTCGCTTCGCTCTGGATAAACTGCGACGCCATTGTTCATAGTATACAGAAAGATGAACGGAGCGTCGCAACAGACGATGCTATGAAAAACTAAAGCTGGAGATCAAAAAGAAATTCCTGCTGCCTTTCGACAACAGGAATTTTCATGACTATACACAAAACATGAGGAAAAACTATGTTCTTACTCTTTTCTTTTCTTTCATATCTTTTTCTGTGCCTTCACCGATCATGATCTTTCCAAAACTAGATTTAATATCAATTTTCACTGTGCCAGCCCCGGATTTACCTTCGAAACGCCGGCTTTGATCTGCACCATATTTAGAAGGCGTATCAGTTCGATTGATCCCAATACTTGTTTTATCAACAAATGAACCATAACTGGTATTGATCGTATAACTGGCGGCAAGTTTCGATGACGGTACCAAATGGACCGAGCTATAAGAATCGTTAAGCGTTAATGATGTAAGTCCATTGTCTAAATTGACCTTACTATATCCGCAGAAAGAGAACTTTAATTTGCAATTGCCGCTGAGGCTGCCAATCATAACTTTTGAATATTTAAATTCCAGGTCAATATTACCAAGGCCCTTGAGATCGGCTTTACCAAAATCCACCGCAATTTTTTCAGGACGGGAAAGTTTTCCTGCTATGAGCTCACCATATTTAACCGTAAGAGAAACCGGTCCTGTATAATCAGGTATAGTGACGTCGCCAAAAGAATTCTGAATTTTCAAAGCATTGTTTGCCGGAATATGAATATCATAGTCGACCACAATAGTATTGCTGCAGTTGCTGCAGCCTGTATTTTTCTCGCCGCCTTTATTAAGAACAGTTTTCAAACTGATGTTATTCCCTTCCTTGGTTTCCACCACATCCATCCGTTCAAAACTTTTTTCCGTAAATTCTTTATCCGTAGAACTGGTCTCAAGATGAATATCCACTTTAATTTCATTCTTATCCCAGGTGGTGATCTTTATATGACCAAAACGGTTGTCAATATTCAATGTATTGCCGGAAGCTGTATAGGTTTTTGAAATGTTTCTTTCTTTAAAATTCTCATACCTTTTTCTTTCCTTCTTTTTGTCTCCCTCTTGTGCAAACAACTGGGCAGTTGCAAGCAGCAATAGAATTGGTAAAATGTACTTAAATGTTCTTTTCATTTGTTGAATTTTTTGTTGTTTTATATTCCCTGATGATCATTAGCTGCCTGCCCAGCAATTCCGATTGTAATTGCAGGTTTTGGATCATTGCTTTAATTATCACATCTCCGTTTATGCTTTGATTTGCCTGCTCTCTTAAAAGCCGATAAGAGCTATCGAGTATGTTCAGATCTTGCTGGAATTTGCGATAGAGTTCAGGATCATTAGCAATAGCAGCCCTCAATTCATTCTGCCGAATTTCTACCGCCTCCTCAGCCTCTTTAAATTCTGCGGCATATTCGATCGATATGCTGTTGAAATTATCAAGCCGCGATGAGTTATGCTCCGTTCCCGTTTTTACTGTTGAAGTTTTCTCCGGATCGTTAACGGGTGACTTCTTTATAATTATAAAATAAACGGAGGTTAATGCTATAAAGAAAATGGCAGCAGCAGCACTCCATTTATAAATATCTCTTATAGTAAAATGCTTTGCTTCTTTTTTTACTGGAAGAGATCGCTCAATATTTTTCCAAACGTTGCCCGAAGGATCGGCATCATCAAAATCACTGCGATTTTTTCGAATGAATTTTTCAAGATCACTGCTCATATACTTCTCCTTTTTTTAGAAGTTTTAATAATTTTTGTTTGGCTCTTAGGTATTGTGTTCTCACTGTTGAGTGCGCCACTCCCAATATCTCCGAAATTTCCTCGTGATCATATCCTTCAAATAGATACAGCGATAAAACTGTTCTATATCCGTCGGGCAATTGCTGCATTGTTTGCCTGATCATATCTACCGTGTACCATATCTCTGTTTCATCCAAACTGCTTTCATCTGGCAGATCTTCCACTTTTTCCATATCCACAAAACTCATTCGTTGCTTTTTTAAGAGCGTTATGCTTTTAAACACCACGATCTGTTTAAGCCAGGCACCGAAAGTTGATTTATGTTCAAAAGAACTAAGCTGCATAAACGCATCGGTAAAAGAATCCTGCAATACATCCTCTGCATCGGCTGACCTGTTGACGATCCTTAATGCCGTATTGTACATAGCCTTTGAATAACGGTCATACAGCTGCTGATAGGCAGATGTTCTTCCATCTATGCATTGACGTACCAAAACGTCAGCAGTTGGTATTACAGTTTCAATTGCCAGACAACCGGTTTTATATAAAGTAATCGCTTTTGCCGGAATGTTGCATGCCGCTTAAAAAAATTTCCAGGTTTAGAGAATTTTGTCGCATTTCAGGCGAATTCTAAAGCAGAAAACTCCTGTATTCAAAAACAATTTATTTAGCATTAAGGCAATTTTTTACGGAAATTGAAAACAAATTTTCATAACCATGGAACAAACATTAAAGATCATTGGTAAAATTCATTCAGAATTAAAAAGAATAGAAGATTGCCCATTACAGGAAAATGAAACTGCGCCGGAGGCTATTCTTGAGATCTTTCCGGAATTTTTTGAGGGAATAAGAGATATAAAAGTCGGGTCGGAGATATTATTACTAAAATGGCTGCACCAGGCAGACAGAAGTATTATAAAATGTGTACCAAGAAATAATTATGATTTTCCAATGGTCGGCGTCTTTTCTACAAGATCGCCTGATCGTCCCAACCCTATCGGCATTCATTCTGTTAAGGTTCTTTCTAGTGAAAAGAGCAAATTGATAGTTTCTGCACTCGAAGTTTTAGATCAAACTCCATTAATTGATATCAAACCTGTGTTG
>DASUTO010000481.1:0-13224 GCA_036374555.1 Chitinophagaceae bacterium | reverse complement strand
ACAAATTTGTTTTCCAGAAAAGAATTCTGAAAATACCTGATACTGCCGGAATGTTTCATTTGCTCGAGTGTAACCTGTTTGTTGACATAATGCCAGAAGTGAATGCCGTGTCTGCCATAATAATATAAATGGGCGGTTGTTTTTGTTTGATTGTTTTCAGGATTGTAAAGAAATAAAAGTGTATCAATTTTATTTATAATTAATTGATTAATGTTTATACCACTTAACAATGCTTCATTGTCGGCTTTCAGATCTTCAAGCATTGTAGAGGCATATTGACGGGCTCTTTTATGCTCTATATAATGCTCCCTTTTATTTTCTACAAGAAACCCCGCAGTAACTGCAAGGAACAACATGAGAAACTCCCAGAAATAATGTGTCCATTTTTTCCTGCCCCGATGACTATCGGGGTCGGAGCTATGAGAGTGGTGGTGTACTTCCATAAAAATCTTATTTCACATACAAAAATCTATTTGTTTCTGAAGTAATGATCTGATAAAGCTTTTATAATAGCTGCCGGCACCGCCTCATCTGTATTGGTCATAATGATAATGGACAAACCGTTATCTACAAAACGGGCATAGTAGGAACGAAAACCAACATTGGAACCACCATGCTCAATTACTTTGCGACCATTCAGTTCATCGATTAACCATCCGAATCCATAATACTCTTTAGAGGCGGGATTATCAGATGTTTTTACAAAAGGCTGCCAAAGCAATTCCCAGTTTTCTTTTTTCAGAATAATGTTTTTTTCTCTAAGCACTTTATCCCACAGGATCATATCGGTGGAGGTGGAAAGAAAGCCGCCACTTGGTCTCACAGCATACATGGCATCAGCATTCACCAGCTCATCTTTCTTATGCATGTAACCACTGGCACGATTAGGAATGATAGGATAAAAATCAGTCATGCCGCTGTTTTTCATTCCGGCGGGGATAAAAAGTTTCTCACGTATATAATCCTGCCAGGGCATGCCGCTTACCTGTTTGATAATTTCTGCAAGCATAAAATAGGCAAGATTGCAATACTGGTATTTTTGTCCTGTCTTGAAATCGAGCGGTAAGGAATACGCTGATCTGATCACAACAAGATCGGGTTGAATAATTGAATTTTTATAGGCAGGGCCTTCTCTTTTTAGTCCCGAGGTATGCGACATCAGGTGCTTTACCCGGATCGGTCTCCATGTGTCAGGAGCATCGGGAAAAAATTGGTGAACAGAATCTTCAATGCTCAGTTTTCCTTCCTCCATTAATTTAAGAACAGCCGTTGTAAAAAATTGTTTGCTGACAGAACCGAGCCGGATCACTGTTCCTGCTGTTACAGGAACATTGTGTTCGACATTGGCTAAACCATAACCCTTATTTATAACGGCTTTCCCGTTTTTAATAACAGCAAGAGAAAGGCCGACAATTTTTTGATCCTTCATCATTCTCTGTATGATAAGATCTGTGCTATCCTTCTGCCCGTAAGCAAGCACACTGACCAAAAGAAATAATAAGATCATTTTACTTTTCATAAAAATGCATTTAAAGTATAATCCTGTTTAATGAACAAATAGGCTGATAATAGCATTCGCTATTTGCTTTTTTATTCCATACATGATAAAAATCACTTTCAAGGTCGGGATCGTGGCTGCTTAAAATGGGGTGGGAATAATAACTTCAAAAGATAATTATTTTTCCAGCTATAATTGTACCTTTTATTCTAATTTAAAATCCTGGATACTTCATTTGATATAATTGTGATCGGCGTGGGTTCTATGGGATCTGCTGCTTGTTACTTTTTATCTAAACGAGGTTACAAGGTGTTGGGGCTTGAACAATTTGATGTATCACATGAATTTGGTTCACACGCGGGACAAAGCCGCATCATTCGTAAAGCATATTTTGAACATCCGGATTATGTTCCGCTGCTTGAAAGAGCGTATAAAAATTGGAAGGCCCTTGAATGGGAAACCGGTAAGCAGGTTTATTTTAAAACGGGTCTGCTGTATGCGGGTAACCCAAATAATCAAATAATAAGAGGGGTCGAAGAATCTGCTGCTTTATATAAAATTGATCTGGACCAGTTGAATAGTGTAGCGGCTACAGATCAATTTCCTCAATTTAAATTCCCTGATGGTTTTGAAATTCTGTTTGAACCCGAAGCAGGAATTATCACTCCCGAAAAAGCGATCAGGCTGTATGCAAATGAAGCAAAAAAAAACGGGGCAATAATTCAATCAAATGAAAAAGCGATCGAATGGAAGAAAAACGGAGACGGTGTAATTATAAATACAGATAAAGATTCTTACCAATGTAATAATCTTATAATAACGGCCGGCGCATGGGCGGGTAAAATGATCCCGGGGTTTAATGAAAAAATAAAGGTGACAAGACAGTCCGTTGCCTGGATAAAAACAAAAAATGACGAGCAATTTGGGTTAAATAATTTCCCCTGCTGGATGATCGGGGATGATATTAAACATGGTTGTTTTTATGGATTTCCCTTATTGGATACAAAAAGATTTGGTGAACCGGCGGGATTAAAATTAGCGCATCACTATCCTGATCAGGTCACCGATCCTGATAATGTAAACAGGCAGACCACAGAAGAGGATCTTAAAAATGTAAAATACTGTTTAGACAGATACTTACCGGGAGTTTTTGATTCTGTGCTTTCTACTAAAATATGTTTATACGCTAATTCGCCGGATGAAAATTTTATAATTGATAACCTTCCAGGCTTTGAAGACAATGTGACTGTTGCCTGTGGGTTTAGTGGCCACGGCTTTAAATTCGCTTCTGTAGTTGGTGAAATACTCGCGGATCTTGCCACGGAAGGAAGAACATCTTTACCTATAGAGTTTTTAAATGCGAAACGTTTTGATCGATAGACCGCGGAGGCCATGATAATATTTAAAATTATGTACTAACTTCATCCTGCACCCTTCAAACTATTTTTTATGAATGATCGTCGTCGTTTTTTACAGACATCTGCCACCATTTTTGCCGGAAGCACATTGCTCTCTTCTTTCAGCAAAGAACCCTTCAGCATTTTTAAGAATAAAATAATGCCGAATGATCAGTTGAACATTGGCGCTATAGGTATCAATGGAATGGGATGGAGTAATCTCAGTGCCGCGGTTAAAGTTCCGGGAGTAAACGTTGTGGCGCTTTGTGATGTCGATAAAAATGTATTGGATAAACGCATGGCAGATCTTTCCAAATTGAATATTGATACATCGAAAGTGAAAACTTATGGCGATTACAGAAAATTATTGGAGCAAAAAGATATAGATGCCGTCATCATTGGCACGCCAGATCATTGGCATGCATTGATCATGATTCATGCAGTTGAAGCCGGTAAACATGTGTTTGTAGAAAAACCGGTTGGCAATTCAATAGAAGAATGCAGGGCAATGGTTGCCGCTCAAAAAAGATATAATAAAATCGTACAAGCAGGTCAATGGCAAAGAAGCCAGCAACATTTCAGAGATGCAGTTGATTTTATAAGAACCGGGCAATTAGGAAATATAAGAACTGTAAAAGTTTGGTGCTACCAGGGATGGATGAAGCCCGCTGCAAAAGTTCCGGATTCTGATCCTCCTGCAGGAGTAGATTATGCTATGTGGCTCGGACCGGCACAAAAAAGAAAGTTCAATGCAAGCCGTTTCCATTTCAACTTCCGCTGGTTTTGGGATTATGCCGGTGGATTGATGACCGATTGGGGAGTTCATTTAATGGACTATGCGATATTTGGAATGAATGCGGATGTGCCAAAAACCGTCTCTGCTTTGGGAGGAAATTTTGCATACCCCGAACTTTCACAGGAAACGCCGGATACAATGGGCGCCTTATATGAGTTTGATAAGTTCAATTTAATATGGGACCATGCAATGGGAATTGATAATGGCTTGTTTGGAAAAGATCATGGCATTGCCTTTATTGGAAATAATGGAACGCTGGAACTGGATCGCGGCGGATGGGAGGTGATAGAAGAAAACAGAAGTAAGGATAAGGTTAAGGTTGAGAGAAAAAAACCAACTGACAATGGATTGAAAAAGCATTGGGAAAATTTTGTTGCGGCGATCAGATCCGGAAAGCAGGATGATCTTAATTGTCCAATAAGTACCGGTGCACATATTGCTACTGTTTGCCAATTAGGAAATATTGCATATAGATGCCAGGAAAAAATCACATGGGATAAAGCAAAACAACAATTGACAAACGATAAACTTAACAAGGAATATTTATTTGCACAATATCATAATGGATACAAGCTTCAAAAGGTTTGATCCTGTTGAAAAATAACTCTCTACAAGAAAATCTTACACATAGGTGCAAAAGATAAAATAGAGTTATCCCCATCTGTTAAACTCTCTTTATTATCTCCCGTCTGTATAGGCAGGTCATCAACCGGTATCCACCCCACCTAAGAAGAAATTGATTTTCAAATCATAGAATGTTATAATCAAGGCACGGCGCTTATTGGCACAGTTTTTTATAATCATTGACCAGTGGCAGAGCCCCGCAGTTAATATCATAAAACCTAAATCGAATGTTTCAGTATCGACTAAGTTAAAAGCAGAAACAAAAGATTCAAAAAAATTAAGTCCATATTCTGAATTTCTCTCGTTATCCTTCATCCGAATATTCTGTCTCGCCTGAGGCGAGACAGGATATTCTTAAAAAATTTTTGTTGCAAGGCGATCATGAAAAATATTTATGCAACATCGCAAAAATTGGTTTCTAGTCTCGCAATAGCCGGACAGCTCTATGAGAGCACGGAGCTGCATTTTTGCAGCTCCTCTTTATTTTAATTCATCCTTTAATGCAGCAACGGTTTTCTTTTCACTGCCGACAAAAATTTTGTCGTTGATAATTATAACCGGGCGTTTTAAAAAAGTGTACTCATCTAAAATATATTGACGATAATCTTTTTCAGTCAGCTTTTTATCTTTCAGTTTCCATTCCTTGTATTTGATAGCACGCCGGCTGAATAGTGACTCATAACTACCGGCCATTTTTTTCATTTCATCTAATTGGGCAGGGGTGATCTTTTCAAATTTTATATTTTGAAGGGAAAATTTTTGACCTATCAATTTATCAAGCCCCGTTTCTTCAAACAAGGCAAGGCTGGTCGTACAGTGACCGATGGTGTAGATCTTTTTCATTTTTTTTATTTTCTCGCAGCGAACGCAGCGAAGTAGAGATCCCGGCAAATATATTACATACCATTGCGCTGCGGACGCTGCGTGAAATAATGTTGAACGGATAGCCGAAGCCTGAATGAAGCCCTTCGGCAAGCTCAGGTTAAACTTGCAACGGAAGCTTAATCAAGGCTTAAAAGCCTGCTTACATATAATCACGATAGCTACCGGAACACCTGATAAACGGGCATCAAAATCTCTTTTCTTCATTCGTAAACGAGCCCGGTCTTTGCTTGTTATATTTGCATAATAATTTGTGAGCTATGATAAAAACAGGTAACCCGATCATCAGCATTTACACGGAAATGACCCCCAACCCGGAAACGATGAAGTTTGTGGCGAATAAACTTTTGTATCCCGGCAAAAGCATTGATTTTCCGGATGTGGAAAGTGCAAAACCGTCGCCGCTGGCAATTGAATTGTTTGGCTATCCTTTTATTAAGGCTGTATTTATCGCCAGCAACTTTGTAACGCTGACCAAGACTCCCGATACCGACTGGAGTGATGTGATCCCAAGTCTTCGCCAGTTCCTGAAAGAATATTTGGAAGAAGGCAAAGCGGTGATCAATGAAGAAGAAATAGTAACAAGCAAAAAAGAAAGCAGCAATGAGATCAGCGCTGATGATGACGACGTGGTAAAACGTATTAAAGAATTGCTGGAAAATTATGTGAAGCCTGCGGTTGAAATGGATGGCGGCGCTATTCAGTTTAAAAGTTATGATGATGGCGTTGTGAATTTGATGTTACAGGGAAGTTGCAGCGGTTGTCCTTCGTCAATGATCACGTTGAAGGCAGGAATTGAAGGAATGATGAAAAGAATGATACCGGAAGTGAAAGAAGTGGTGGCAGAAGCGGAATAGTATAACCATTTATAAAGTTTTTAAGAAATAACAGAGCGGACTTAATGTTCGCTTTTTTTATTTTAATATGTTTACCAGATAATAATTAACTGATGAATGAATCAAACGCTTATGCAATTGAGACTTCAGAACTGAACTACATGTTTCGCTACGGAAGAAAAGTAGTGAATAATGTAAGTCTAAAGGTTCCTGAAGGGAGTATATTCGGTTTCCTGGGACCAAATGGCGCCGGCAAAACAACGACTATCCGGCTGCTTACCGGTATGCTTGAAAATGATCGTGACAATATTTTTATTCACGGCAACTCATTAAAGAAGAATCTTCCGGGAATATTTGAAGGCATTGGTACCCTGATCGAAACCCCTTCACTTTATCTTCATTTAAATGCCCGTGATAATTTAAGAGTGATCACCCGCCTGCGAAAAATGGATGAAAAAAGAGTTGATGAAGTGTTGCAGATCGTCGGTCTTTATAATGACCGCAAAAGAAAGGCGAAAGAGTATTCACTCGGTATGAAGCAACGTTTGGGTGTGGCAATGGCATTATTACCCGATCCATCTCTATTGATCCTTGATGAACCCGCAAATGGTCTTGATCCCGCCGGCATCATTGAAATAAGAGAGATGCTGAAAAGATTGAATAAAGATCATGGTAAAACAATTTTCGTATCAAGCCATTTGTTGAATGAAGTGGAAAGAACATGTACACATGTTGGCATTATTCATAAAGGGCTAATGCAGTTCCAGGGAACAATGGCTGACCTGCAGGAAAGTGCCGGTCATGGCAAGCAGGTAACTATAAAAGTGGACGATACACCAAGATGGAAAAATTTGGTTACAGAAAAATATCCGCAGGCAAAAGCTTTAGTGAGTAACGAATTTGTCTTACCGGTAGAGAATAGCGAAGACGTTACAAACATCACCCGTGAATTGGTAATGCAGGGAGTTCCGGTTAGAGGGGTTCGCACGAATGAAGGATTGGAAGAATGGTTTATTAAAATGACATCAAACTAACTATTATGAATTTTTTCTCTGATTATATAAAATCATTAAAAGCAGAGTGGTTAAAGCTCAGAAACTCTGGAATGTTTTGGCTGGTATTGATCATGGCTGCTTTTATTCCTGGCATTTTTACAATAGCAGGTTTGGTAGCTAGTCAAAGCGAGATCACATCCGGAGGCGGTGAAAACGAATGGAAATCATTTGTCGCTAGTTGCTTCATGGGATTTGGAATTTTTTTCTATCCCATTTTTCTTACGCTGGTGGTTATACGTCTTACACAAATGGAGCACCGCGGAGGCGGTTGGAAGCTGATTGAAGTACAACCCATTTCTAAATTGTCTTTATACCTTGGAAAATTTAGTATGGCAGTTTTTGTAGCTCTTATGTGTATCGTTTCGCTTATACTTTTTAGTTTATTGGGTGGTACTATTATTATGTTAGCAAAATCAGGATCGGGGTTTTCTAAATTTTCTATTCCATGGGCTTTTATCAGTGGCTTCGGATTACGTTTACTTATTGCGGGGCTTGGCATTCTTGGTATTCAATATCTTTTTTCTGTGGTCATTAGTGGTTTTATATGGCCGTTTGCGATCGGGCTTGTTGGAACCATCACTGGTACAATATTATTTGGATTCCGAAAAGCATTATGGTGGCCCTATATTGCTCCCGGACTTACAGTAACAAATCGGGAAGGAAGCAGTGCGGGAAATTTTTTGATGTATTATGAGTGGTTGGCTCTTGCCTGGATGATCATTGCATTATTTCTCGGTTATCAATGGTATGTGAGAAAAAATCTTAAACGAGCATTCTTTAAACCAATATTTCGGTTGGCTTATGTTCTCATCCCTATTGCTGTTTTTGCTGCATTTTTTGTATACATCAATAAACCTGTTCAGCTCCCCGCACATAAGCGTACAGTAATTGCAGGAAGCCTTGAATCTAAAATTCAATTTGAAAAAGCATACCTCCTTGCCGAACCAATGATGGATACTATTCTTGAAATTCCAATTGCGAATAATAGTTTTCGTGTAAACACCGACAAAATAGTTCCAAGCGGGGTCTATTCATTTAAACTCGGAGGAATAACCCAAAAAGTATTTTTTGGAAATAAGGATAGTTTGTTCTTGAAAATAAGGAATGATGACCGGAGCAGCCGGGTAATTACAACCGGGAACAGAACTGCAGAAAACGAATACCTGAGAACTGGCAGAGATGGTAATGATGGTGGCGATATATGGTATCTTCAAAATCGTGGTTATGAAATGACCCCAAAAGCATATGCAAACGAAGTAATGCGGCTTTGGAAAAATAATGTTGAGTGGCTTTATGATTTTAAAACTGCTGACAACCTTAAGCCAGGCGATGACTTTATTACGTTACAAAAAAAATTGATCTCTCTTTCTTATTTAAGATTATTGGACAATATATATCCCCAATGGTTCAGTGTCTATCATCCCAATGAAACGCTGGAGTATCCAAAATCAGTTGATATGGTCAGGAATGCGGTGAGTTATGATGATAGTACATTGTTAGGTTACGCTGAATACCGTAATAACCTGGTAGGTTATATTCAGCAAAAACATAAGCTGAGTTCCTTTAATCCTGCGACATATATTTCTAAGCTAAGTACCGTAATGCCTGCAGGTACGGTAAGAGATTATCTTATTTACAACAAATTGAAAGAAGTAATTGGAAAAATGATCGACACCGCAAGAAGGGAAATGCTGGTAACAGAATTTGTTCCCAAAATCTCTCAGCCCAAAATACAACAACTAATAATTGCTCAGCATTTATTACTAAAAAGCTTAAGTCGCGGAAAACCTGCTCCTGATTTTATAGCGACTGCATTGAACAAAGACACTTTTTCTTTGAAGAATTTCCAGGGAAAATATGCAGTGATCAACGTGTGGGCTACATGGTGTCAGCCATGCCAGGCTCAAGTGCCTTATTTCGACGGGTTGGCTGAACAATACACGGGTCAAAATATAGCTTTTATTGCCTTATCAATTGATGACGGCCGATGGAATTGGGAATGGGATGCGGCCAGAAGGTACCCAAAGGTGATCCAGTTACATGCGAATGATAAGAACTCATTTAGCCAGGTTTACGGTATTGATTATATACCACGTTATATTTTGATAGGGCCCGATGGAAAAATAATCAATGCACAAATGCCTGAGCCCAGTAGTCCGCTTTTTGAAGAATTATTAAGAAGAGAAATTCCCGAGCTGCAGAATCTTGAATAATGAAATATTTCTTTTTGATTCTTTCAATCCTGTCTTTTCATTGTTGCATTGCACAACAAGAATACTCTATTCGTGATCTGAAAGGTGGCAAGTTCATTGATGACAGCAGTTATATTTATTCTCTTCCTTTTGAAAATAAAAAGAAAGTTTTTTTGATACAGGCTTATGATAGCAAGATGAGCCATAAAGGAGAACTTGCATTGGATTTCAAAGTAAAAAAGAAAACGAAAATATGTGCAGCAAGAGAGGGGGTGGTTATTGCTGCAAGAGGCGATTCAGAAAAAGGGGGATTAAAGCCGGAGAACATGTCTGATGGAAATCATATTTCAATTAAACATTATGATGGCTCCATTGCACACTACTGGCATCTTATTAAAGATGGAGTATTGGTAAACGTTGGTGACACCGTTACAAAAGGACAAGTGATCGGACTAACCGGCAACACCGGGTATTCTGCATTCCCTCATTTACATTTTGAAGTGATCGGCTACGATGGGACAGGAGCTTACAAACAATTGCCAACAAGATTTTATACAAACAAGGGAACCATTTACTTACGTCCTGGTAAATTTTATAAGGCGATGCATTGAATGATTATATAAAAGGTTTGTGATAAAACCATTCAATGCGTATCTTACAACAAACTCAAGGCTATGATAGTAGTTTATATTATCCTCGGGCTTATTGCCCTGTTGTTGCTCATTTCAGCGATGCTTCCCAAAAGTTTTAATGTTGAAAAATCAATGATCATCAACAAAAATGTGAGTGATGTAATGAACAATGTTGGCGACCTTAGTCATTACAAGCAATGGAATCCATGGCAACAAATGGACCCGTCTGCTAAATCCACAATTACAGGAACTCCGAAAACTCCGGGTCACCGATATGAATGGGAAGGGAAAAAAGTAGGAGTTGGTAGCTTAACGCTCCGGGCCATTGATGATAAACATATTCATTTTGATCTTGAATTTTTAAAACCATTCAAAGCAAAAGGCAAAGACAACTGGTTATTTGAGCATTGGGGCAATGGTAATGAAACAAAAGTTACCTGGCAAAATAGTGGTGGTCTTCCGTGGCCAATAGCAAGTTTGATGGGACCGAAGATCGTTAAAGATCTTAATGTACAATTTGTAACAGGGTTAAACAATCTGAAAAAATTGTGTGAGGGGAGTTAGTTTTCTTTCCTGGTCCAATTCACTTTTCTTTCTTTCAGATAGTCAAGAATGAAATCGAAACAGCTTTTGTGCTTGCCAACAAGCTCCGGAGGAAAAACTCCCTTTTCATTAAATAGATTTTTTGCAATAAGCTCTACTGCGGCAGTACAGGTGTAGCCAGTGGTTCTTGCCATTGACGAAATTTTTGTTTCATTATCATAATAATCCAGCAAATTCCATTCAACAATTTTTGTTTCATCATCTTTTTTGCCGATCAACTTTACCCGCATCACCGTTAGTTCCTCTTCTTCCAACCCAAGTTTCCATTCGTTGAACAAGATCTGCGACGTCACTTTCAATGGAGAGATCTTTGTTCCATTAACATCGATTGGAGTTTCACTGAAAAAATTACTTTCTTTTAACGAACGGATGATATCCACATGACCAGGATACCGCATCGTTTTTTCTTTCTGATTTTTTATGTGCGGCATGGTGTATAGCAGCGAACGCAAACCATCCGTATTAAATGCCTCTAATGTTCCGATCTCATCAAAATGTATCCATTCCACTTCACTTAGCGCTGGTCGCACAATGATGTGACCATTCTCCATCAATCGTGCGGGCCTGGTATATTCTTCAATCACATCAGCCGGTGAAAATGGCGCTTTATATTGAAATGGCTTTTTTCTCACTTTGGGTAACCCACCAACATAGATCTCTATTGCTTCAATACTCATTTCTTCATTATATCGGCCAATTATGAAATTGCTCATGCCCGGCGCTACGCCACAATCGGTAATAACTGTTACTCCCTTTTCTTTGGCAAGTTTGTCTAATTGCAAAACATCTTCAGGAAAAAAAGAAATGTCAACAATATTTTTACCGCAGTTAATTGAGGCCTCCAATGTTTTATATCCCATAAATCCCGGAACAGCCGTTACAACAACATCAAAAGAAGAAAGAAACTGGGGATAGGATGAATAGTCACGAAGATCTGCTTTTTGTGTTTCAATTCGTGGGTTTCTCTTTTTCAGAAGTTCAAGATTTACATTGCTAACGTCAAAAGCGGTAACACGATGTCGTGAAGCCAGATCAATTGCAATAGCACTGCCTACCATTCCCGCGCCAAGTACAGCAACTTTCATATAGCAAATTTGGACAGTAAAGATGAGAAAAACTTAACAGATTTTTCTCATCTACATTTGAGCAAGTTCCGGGTTGTTTTAACTTTTGTCTGTAGATAGTTTTGTGTTAAATTGAAAACAATGACAGATTACGAACGCATAAAAAAGGCAATTGAATTCATTCAATCTAACTTCCAGCAACAGCCCGATCTTGATACCGTGGCTAAAGAAGTTTATTTAAGTCCATTTCATTTCCAGCGATTGTTTAAAGGCTGGGCCGGTGTGAGTCCAAAAAAATTTTTACAATATATCAGCCTGCAGCATGCTAAAAAGCTTTTACAGCAGCATACGATAAGTGATGCAGCTTATGAAACAGGTCTATCGGGATCAAGCCGCTTACATGACCTGTTTGTAAGTATTGAGGGAATGACACCTGGAGAATTTAAAAATGGTGGCGAACAATTGCAGATCAATTATAGTTTTGCCGAAACGCCATTTGGAAATATCATCGTTGCTTCAACAGCAAAAGGTATTTGTCATCTTGCATTTGCTGATGATGAAAAGGCAGCCTTGCAACAATTGCAACTACAATTTCCAAAAGCGACATTCCGGCAAGTGGTTGATACGATCCAGCAAAATGCTTTATTCATTTTTACACAGGATTGGAAAGATCTTTCAAAAATAAAATTGCACTTAAAAGGAACTCCATTTCAGATAAAAGTCTGGGAAGCATTATTGAAAATACCAATGGGGGATGTCTCAACTTACTCAGGCGTTGCCAATACAATCAATAATCCAAATGCATCAAGAGCTGTTGGCACGGCCATCGGTGATAATCCTGTTGCATTTTTAATTCCTTGCCATCGTGTGATCCGCTCAACTGGCGATTTTGGACAATATCATTGGGGGAGTATCAGAAAAACTGCAATGATTGGGTGGGAGGCGGCGAAGGTGAATCCTGAGAATTAAAACAACTTTATCTTTGAATAATTTCCCAAAAACCAATTAGCCATTACCGAGTTGAAAACATTCCTTTCTCTTTTCTTTACGTCACTGATAGTAAGCCTGGATGGTTCTGCCCAAATGCCCTATAGTTTAATGCCTGGTCCGGTGATCGGTAGTGTCTCTTATGGCGATTCCCTTCTGAACACACGGGAGATCTTGCACAAAGCAGGTATCAAAAAGATATATGCTTATCACACTTCTTCAGAAAAATTAAAAACATATAGATCGCTAACATCTATAATCAATGAAAACGGTAATGTCGAATCGATGACCATCTGTTTTCCAAAAAACGAACACACAAACACCGAATGGTGCAACTTCGATACAGTCTTATATGATCATCAAGGCCGCATACATGAGACAAAATCCAGAAACTCCAAAGGCTATGAGTACTATCAAACTTTATCTGAATTTATTGGTGAAAACGAAGTAAAATTTTCCCAAATAAATAAAATGCAAAATAGACACTGGGACACGCTGATTGACCATAAATACTTTAATAAAAGAGGACAGATGATTAAGCTTATCCAGATAAGAAAAGACCGGCCACCGGAAACCAGTTTATATTATTACAATGCAGATGGCTTATTGGACAGTGTTCGATATGAAAATTCCATGATGCCGACCATAGTTTATAAAA
>DASUTO010000480.1:0-8793 GCA_036374555.1 Chitinophagaceae bacterium | reverse complement strand
TTACAGAGCTACCTTCCTAAACCAGTAAGTGAATATGGACCAGGTAAGAGTTGGAACGAGGACTACTCTTCCTTGAAAGACGACCAGCAATATAAAAAAATAACTGCGCGCCACTGCCTGAGCCATTCATCTGGCTTTGGCAATTGGCGATGGTATGAGCCGGACCAAAAATTACATGTCCACTTCGAACCAGGCTCCCAGTACAGCTATTCGGGAGAAGGAATGTGCTACCTCCAATTTGTTATTGAAAAGCTCACAGGCAAATCGTTGAATGAATTGATGCAACAAAAAGTATTTGGACCATTGGGAATGAAAAATTCATCGTATACCTGGGAGCCGGCTTATGAAAGTAATTATTCCTTTGGACATGATAAGACCGGTAAAGTATATCCAAAAGACAAAGACAATGCACCCCGCGCACCCAGCACGCTTGAAACAACGCCGGATGATTATAAATTATTCACTGCGGCCGTGATGCAAAAGAAAATACTAAAACCCGCGACTTACGATACACTATTTAAACAACAGTTGCGCATCCGTAGCCAATATCAAATGGGTACAGATGCCTGGAAAGATTCTTGTGCAGACAACGATGACATTCTCCTCGGGTATGCACTGGGTTGGGGACGATTTCAAACACCTTACGGCTTTGGCGTATTCAAAGAAGGTCATGGAGACGGCTTTCAGCATTACTCAGTCCTCTTTCCCGAGAAAAAGCTAGGCATAATTATCATGACGAACAGTGACAATGGTGAAAGTATCTTTAAAGAGTTACTGGAGTATGCAATCAAGGATACCTATACGCCGTGGAAATGGCAACGGTATGTGCCTTACAATCTCAAAAAATGAGCTGGCTCAGCTTACTCGTCTGCTCCCTACCCTATTCACTATTCGCCTGTATGAATTCACCACCCCCTCCGATAAAGATGTTTCAAATTTGATGTAAAACTCCCACCGATTCAAGAGCTGCAATACTTAAAAGAATACACAGGAAAAATAAGATGCTCGGGGTATCAATATTTCTTAGAGCAGGACTAAAGTACCAAAATATGACCTCTTTTTTATCTTAAGGGGTTTTTAAGGTTGCTTGTCTTATCTTAATCCGGAATAGAATTCTCATTGACCTTCTAGTCAAGCGGTATAATCTTTATATCGCTTGCTTTTTTTCCTAAAAAAAAATAAGTGAAAGTTTTAGCATTTATTATTATACTCTTACTTGTAGTAGTTACACTTGGCTATTTACTGCGCAACGCAAAATCAGGCAAAGACGAGGATCTCAATATTTATTCGTAATGCCGACAGACTTAATGGCCCCTATCAATATCGGCCCACCAACCATTGCAACTTTCCAGGATTTAGCTTTTTGGTGAAGGCTTCAGCAGAATCAGTCCCCTTTACTTCAATTCTATGTACAGAAAATCTTTCTACGGCGGATAAATCATTTATTTTATTGGTCGTATCAAACGCCAAAACAATTCCGTGCTTACGCAATATTTCATACAACTTCCGTTTCTTCCAAAAAAAGCGAGGCTGTGCCCCATTAGGATAGGCTAACGCCCTGGTAACTGGAAACTGTAACTTCTTGAATAATGCGATACTTCTTTCTATATCAGTACCAATAGCGTTAAGCTCACAAATGCTAAAGTCCAAACCACTATAGCCCTGCAATGCCACTTCAAAGCCTTTCTCCTGCAGGAAACGTAGCTGATCAATGTTCATTTTATCTTTAAAATCCTCTTCTCCAACAGTGCTCTTTAGCATTACCGCGGCGGGTATGAAAAAGGTGGCTGTAAATTTAAATTCTTCCAAAATGGGAGTAACATATTCGCTTTGGCTAACATGGCCTTCATCAAACGTTATCATTACCGGTTGAGGTGGCAATTCGTTCATTTTCATGTTGAAGGCGCTTAGCTCCTGGCAAGTTATGGTTGTATAGCCAAGTTGTTTAAGCACCATCATCTGATGATGAAATTCGTCAATGGGAACCATATCAATGTTCTTGTATGTGGGGTGCAGCTTATAGTATCTCAAAACCGGTAACTTCATGCATAGATTGTAATTGATTAAGCAACTAGAAGAATACTCTATGGTGCCAACAGCTTGAAAAATTCATCCAACTTTGGCAGAATAATAATCCTGGTGCGCCGGTTAGCTGCACGACCGTCTCCGCTGATATTTGCAGTTACGGGTAAATATTCGCTTCTTCCTGCAGCAACAATCCTTGAGGGAGGGATTCCGTATTGATTTTGCAAAGCGCGAACAACAGACGTGGCGCGTTTTACACTTAGGTCCCAATTATCCTGCAGAATCCCTTTTTTAAAAGGCACATTATCGGTATGGCCTTCAACCATGAATTCCATCTGAGGCTGATTACGAAGCACGGCAGCAACCTTAGCCAGGACTGACTTTGCTTTTGAGTTTATATCGTAGCTTCCGCTTTTAAACAATAACTTATCTGAAATATCTATATAAACTACTCCCTTATCAACTTTTATGTTTATGTCCTTATCATCTACATCTGCCACTGCCCCCTTTAAATTCATTACGAGGACCATATTCAGAGAATCCTTCCTTGCTATGGAAGCTTGCAGGTCTTGTATGTAAGCATCCTTTGAACCCATATTTTCCAGCGACTTTTTTATACTTTCTGCCTGGGAGCTTGAAATGACGGACAGGTCTTCCAATTGTTTAAGCGCCTGGTTATTGTTTTCCTTGAGAAAAGCTACCTGTTTATTAAGATTCTCATTTTCATTTTCAAGCAATGTTGCCCGGCGGGAAAGCTCACGCTTATCATCTTCGCATGAACGCACTTTTTCATTGAGCTTTGTATTTGCAGTAAACAGATCATAATTTTTTGCGTTTGCTTCACGCATTTTTTTTGCACTTACGCAAGACGTGAGAACACAGGCCATGAATGCAATCGTTCCAATTGAAATAGCTTTTTTCATTTTATACTTCATTTTATTTGAATACAATTTTAAACTCGTTAAACCCATCGTTATAGAGATAATAAATGACAGCACCATGCATTTCGAGTATTTGCTTAACCAGAGGCAACCCTAAACCATATCCTTTTACAGTAGACGCATTAGATGCCCGGTAAAAAGGCGTAAATATTCTTTCTTTCTCATATTCACTAAAGGGTTCGCCCGAATTAATGAACCGGACCTCTTTACCAGTTTGGGTTATATTGATTGTGACTTTTACTTTTTTATCAGTGGAATATTGCAAAGCATTTTTAAGCAGATTATTAAAAGACATTAATATCAATGGCTCACTGCCGCTGATCAGCAAGGAACTTTCATAGGCTAATCGACCCTGAATGTCAACCTCTATATGGGACTCAGGAAAAATGATCTTCATTATCTCAATCGATCTAAAGACTATTTCATCAAGCCTTATTTTAGGATATTCCTGCCGCTTGAGCTGCCCATTATTGTCTGACAAGAGAAGCAATGAATTAGTAATGTTGGTAAGATTCTGTTGTTGCTGAAACAATGCCTTCAACAACTGGTTTGCCTCTTCGGGAGACATTGGCTTGTCCAAAGCATTTTCCGTTAACCCAACCATTGCCGCAAGAGGCGTTCTTAGCTCATGTGAAGCGTAATGAATAAAATCTCTCTGAAAGCTTATTGAATGCTGCAAACGCTCCAGCATTTGATTGAACGTAGTGGAAAGGCTGTCAACTTCTTCACCCTGACCGGTTTCCGGTAGTCGGAAGCCCAAATTATTGTAATTTATATTCCTCAGGTTCTTCTTAAGCACGTCCAGTGGCCGAATAATCCGCTTCACAAAGAAATATGTGGTTCCCCATCCTATAATTAAACCCGTACTATACACAGCGATCATCACCCATTTTAAAAAAGCCATTTTACTCCTGCCAAATTTGTCGTAAGCTGACGCAACAATTGTATATTGGTTGCCGCCCTGCTCAATGTATATTGCTACCAATTCATCTGACTCTTGCGTAGTGCGATATTCACGGTGCTGCTTTGCTTTTGCAAAAAGAGTCGGCAAATATTTAATATTTTTATCATCCAGGCTATTATACAGCAGCGTGGTATCTTCGAAGATCATAACCTTTTCATCATATAAACTATTGAGGGTGTTCTTATCTATTAGGCGTAGCAAATCGTAATCGATTTGTTCTACGTCGATGAGAAACCGGAAAGTTGTAAGAGCTTTATCTTTTAAGCGGTTATAAAATTCTTCTTTTCTGAAATTTGCAAAAGACACGTAGATAAAAATCAACGCGATAGCAAGGAATAAAGTAAAGAAAATACCAAATCCTACGGCAAATCTTATCCGGAGGCTCTTCACATTCTGACCAAATATGCGCACGTTTATTTAGTTGATATTGTTTTCTGATAAGTAATACCCAAAACCAGCTTTCGTATGAATAAGTTTTTTATTAAAAGGCTTATCCACCTTATTCCTTAAAAGGTTTATGTACACCTCTATGGTATTGTCGCCAACGCTATACCGCCCTTTCCAAACTTTTTGCATGATCTCTTCCTTTGATACCGGATTTCCCTGTTCTTCGGCAAGCAATGCTAAAAGATTAAATTCCGTGAGACTTAGTTTGATAAGCTGTCCCTCACGAATCACCCTCTTTGATTTTATATCAATAGAAAGATTGCCTACAGCATAATGAGTTCGTCGACCCGGTACCATCTCATAGCGCTTCAAAACAGCTTTAAGGCGCGCTACCAGTTCTTCCATGAAAAATGGCTTAATGATATAGTCATCGGCGCCTGTTTCAAATCCCTGTACTCGATAATTGACATCACTATAAGCTGTCAGCATTATAACCGGCATGCCTGCGTCCCGGCGCTTTATCTGAGAGGTAGCCTCCCACCCGTCCATTCCGGGAAGTTGTAAATCCATAATCACAGCATCAGCCAGCTCTATTATATCCGAATTAAGCACACGCTCAGCATTGTCATAAGCAAATACATCAAAATCATTTCTGATGAGTGTATCAACAAGGCTTTGTTGTACCATCAATTCATCTTCTATTACGATTATGCATTTTTTCTTGTCCATGAACATCCGAATTTCATTTAAGGAACCTTAAATACTGCTTAAAAAAGAATAAAAACATCAGGATAACGATAAATTAGGGAAAACCTCTAAAAGCAACTAACAAAGTTTTAACGGCGAAAGAAATTACTTTAAGTTCCTTTAAGCGCGGGGGTGTCAGTTTTCCAGCATCTTATTTTGGCGGGATTCATGGCAGGAAAGTGCCGGGGTTTCTATTCCGGCGTTCTTGCCGCTTTTTGAAAGTCAGTGAAGCTAAGCATTCGCAACCGGATATGGAATGCGAATTATACTTTTGATGAATTCATTTTACTACTATGTCTAACGTTCGCGCAAGTTTCTACCCTTTGATTCTATTTCAGGTGTTGCCGCGGTTGTTTCCGCCCCAATTAAAAACTATATTACACTTTCATCCCCCCAAACACCGGAAACCGCCATTTCTCTCGCCCTCGCAGCCTATCTAAACACCACTATCCGGCGGACACCCGCAAAGAACTCCCTGTGCATTTTCTAACAAGTTAAACTCTTCTCATATGAACTGCACAAGATCCATTAGCCAGATTCTTTTCCCACCACGCATTCGCCCAAAACGTTGCCATCGAAATACCGAGCATAGTAGAAAGTCAAGAAACCTGGCCGGTCATTGAAGAAAATCGCCCTTAAAAGTTCCTGTTATCACTATTCCTTTTTCAAGGCTGCTATAAACTGAAGTGATACTTTAACTTTTCCACTATTTGCTTTCATCCGGTTGCAGTAGTGTCTTTTCCCACTCCTGGTACTTTTTTTTCAACCGGTCAAAAATGTCCTTGTGTGTTTCTTTTACATCTTTTTTTTCAGCCTGGTCATTGACCAGGTCAAAAAGGTATTCACCTTTTTCATCTTGTAAATATTTCCAATTGCCATCACGCATGGCTTTTTGTTTGTTGCCTTGAAACCGTTTCCAATAGAAGGTTCGATCTATGGCTTGTTTTGATCCCGTAATAATCGGCATTAAGTCAATCCCGTCTAATGGAAATGATGAGGGAGGTTTAGCACCGCCGGCTGATAAAATAGTCGCTGTCCAATCCATAGTAATTATTGGCTGTTTTGTGACCGTACCTCCTTTCGTCTTCCCCGGCCAACTAATAAACGCTGGAACCCTGATACCACCCTCCCATAAAGTGCCTTTGCTATTTGAAAGGCCTCCATTATCAGAAAACCTCTCACCGCCGTTATCGTTGGTAAAAATGACAATAGTTTGATCAGATAAATGTGCATCATCCAGGGCCTTCATAATTCTGCCAACCTCATCGTCAAGAGTCTTCATCATTGCCGCGTAGGTTGAAGCAGAGCCATTTTTTACAAAGTCAACCGTATCGTGATAGGCTTTATCCAGGGGTCCTTGCCAGGGCCAATGCGGCGCATTAAAATGAATGGCCAGGAAAAACGGTTTAGTGTGAGGTTGTGCCAGGAAAGCAATTGCTTTTTGCGCAAATAAATTTGTAAGATAGCCTTCGGGATAAACCGCCTGATCATTTTCATAGAGATCATGTGCTCGTTGCCCCGGCAGCCCACTTTGATGAGAAATATAGTCAGCCGCGCCGGCAAGTATACCGAAAAAGTAATCAAACCCATTTTGGGTGGGACTGTGTTGAGGCTGAAACCCTAGGTGCCATTTTCCTATTAAGGCTGTTTCATAACCGGCAGCTTTCATTAGAGTTGCTACAGAAGGAAATTCTACCGTTAAGCCGATTGTACTGTCTTTTTTGTTTTTTACCAAAGGCTCCTTTAATCCAACAGGCGTTCTGGCAGGATAGCGACCAGTCATAAAAGCGGTACGCGTTGGAGTGCACAGCGGACCCGCTGAATACGCATTCACAAACTTAACTCCCTGCGAAGCCAGTTTGTCAAGGTTGGGAGTAGCGTGGACTTTATGTCCATATCCGCTTAAGTCTCCATATCCCATGTCATCCGACATTATGTAAATAATATTGGGACGTTGGGAATATGAATCGAAACCAACTGGAATTGTAAATAAAAGGAACACTACAGCCTTTCTACAATAATCAGCGAAATAAGGCATGTTGTTATTTTTACAGATAAGTCAAACGTAGCAACGTGGGGAAAGGAAACTCTGCTTCTTACAATATAGAGTATATAAATATACAGAATTCATTAATGCTCCCATCTCCCCGCATTTGGGGATATGGGAATTAGTATAAAATCATTACAGTGTTGGTCCTTTATTTTCTGATTTCAAATATTCGGTTGAATGGAGTTTCAGTCGCCCTGCGGAAATGTGAGAAACCTGCTTTGCGTGCCACATGTTCAAGCGCTGCGTCCGTTGCAACCGCTCCAAGTGCATTTCCACCTGAGGCCAATGCATTAGGTGTGCAGCACAATACCGAGGCACCGGAAAAAATACGACCCACCGGATTAAAGTTATCTTGAATGGTGATTCCCGCCATGGGTTCTACCGCCATAATTACTCCGTCATCATTCATATGAGCAAAGCAATTTTTTAAAGCACCTACCGGGTCGCCTAAGTCATGCAAGCAATCAAAAAATGTAATGAAATCATATTTCGATCCATTAAAATTTTGGGCTCCTGCAACTTCAAAAGTAAGCCTGGAAAGAAGGCCTTTTGATTTTGCAAGTTTTTGGGCGCGCTCAATGGATACTGCATGATTGTCAAATCCGGTGAATCTTGATTTTGGGAAAGCTTCCGCCATAATGATTGTGCTTGAACCATAGCCGCATCCCAAATCGGCAACAGTTATACCACTATTCAATTTCTCAACAATTCCTTCAATTGAAGGCAACCAGTTATTCAATAAATTGCCAAGATAAGAAGGGCGGAAAAAACGTTCCGTGCCTTCAAAAAGGTTGTGATGGTGTTCTCCCCAACACATACCCTTCCCGGTCAGGAAGTTTTCAAGAATGCGTTCATCCGACTTTATCATGCCGTTGATCACCTGGAAGCCTCCTGCCACATGAAAGGGAACATTTTCATCAGTCAACGCCATTGCGTGTTCATCAGGTAAACTGTATTTCTTAGTATCGGGGTCATATTCAACATAGCCACCAGCGGCCTGATTGATGAGCCATTCACGCACATACCGTTCATTGGTGCCTGAGCGTTCTGCTACTTCTTCGGAACTGAGCGGACCAGCAAAAGCCATTGCCTTGTAAAGCCCGAGCTTATCGCCGATATAAGCTAATGTAACACCAAAAGCTGCTCCGAAATCTGTTACTACCCTTCCCAAAAATGCTTCTACTTTTTGAGGACTAAAGGTTGTCGTTTGAGCTTCCATGATTTCATTTTTTGTTAATTATAAAGTATGAAAATGGACGCTACAAAGATGAGCGTGAAGGATGAACCAGGCGTTGTATAAACTTCGGGAAAGTTGGAATAAATCAGAGGTTATTCCTCAACTCAAGAGGCGTGCAGCCGGTTTTCTGCTTTATGAAACGGGTAATATGCGATTGGTCGCTGAAATTCAGCTCACATCCAATCTGAGAAATGGTCATTCCGGAGGAGCGCAACAAAACTTTTATTTCCAGCAAAATCCGGTTTTGTATCAATTCGCTGGGTGTCTTTCCCGTAACCGACTTTACCGTATCCGACAAGTGTTTCGGAGTGATATTAAGCGCATTTGCATAATATTGTACGCTGCGTTGTTCAACAAATTTTTTTTCTACGAGGTGTTTGAATTGGTTCGCCAACTTTACGGACCGCGGAGAACAAAGATCCATCGCTTTTACATACGCTTT
>DASUTO010000479.1:0-9048 GCA_036374555.1 Chitinophagaceae bacterium | reverse complement strand
TTTCATAGCAGTAAAAAGTTGATTCACGACAGCCTTAGCAGAATCTTCCGCGGTTTGCGCTTTTGTAAAAGTTGAAATATACAGTGCCGCTGTTAATAATATCAAAATTCGTTTCATGTTAAAATATTTTATATTTTTTTGGACAGTGAATTGTGCATATAAATGTAAATATCCTGCAAATGAAAATGATCAAAATTCTACAAACGGTTAGCTTATTCTCAATTTTAATTATTGCAGTTAGTTGTCGCTCCAGCAGACCAGTATATGAAGGACGATATCCGCCAAGGGAATACCCGTCTTATCCACCACCGCCGCCGGTTTATTATCCGGGTCCTCAAAATCTTCCTCCAGGTCAGGCTAAAAAAGTGTACGGTGGCAGGTCAGCGAGACCTTATGCACCTGGACAAAGGAAGAAATATGATCACTCTAACCGCCGTTATCCTTTAATAATCAGGAGAACTCCTGATATCATAATTGGTCGCTATAATGATGGCCGGTATTATTATCGCAATCCGGAAGGCTATATGTATTGGAAGGGAAATGATGATAGATTTTACCTCGATGAAAAATATTTAAATGATAATCGATATGATGAGAACGAATACAATGAATGGAAATATAAAGGCAGAAAAAATAACGATCATAAATATCAAAAAGGAAAAAATAAATGGAAGGGCTAAAAATTAAACCGAACCTTTAACTAATAAAATTTAAAGCCATGAAATCAGCAGGTGCCATTCAAGTCGTCATCATTCTTTTGCTGGTAGCGTCAGCTGCTAGTTGTGAAGTTGCAAAAGAGTATTCAACAAGGGTATTTAAACCAACAATACCACAAAAAAAATCCGATTCCGCTGTTACTGCATTAAAGTTTATGCAATTTGATAGCGAAAATGCATCTGATAGTATCGACCTGAAGGATTTTGCAAGTAAAGGACTCAATGAACCAGAAATAGCATTACCTAAAGACACGACAAATAAAACTGAATCACCTGTTATTGAAAATAAAGAAGTGGCAAAAAGCCAACCGATAGATGCAACAAAACGTGGATCAACAAGGACCAAAAGAGTTCGGCAATAAGTTCTTATAAAAATACCAGGCCTTTTCTCTCCTAACCATGCATTGCATGCCCCTGTGAAATTGTAACCGTGTGTTTGGAAGGAAGGGCTTCTTTTTATTTATATCCTAATATCTTCAACATACTTTGAGCCGTTTGTTGTTTTGCATATAAGTAGTCAGTCAATTTTCCATTTTTATCATAGCCAACTATTACATGTTTTGGCGATGGGATAAGACAATGTTTTATACCTCCATAACCACTGATCTGATCCTGGTACGCCCCGGTGTGAAAAAATCCAACATAAAGCGGCTCGCCATTCACAATTTTTGGAAGAAATACTTCATTGATGTGTTCTTCCGAATCATAATAATCATGACTATCGCAGGTCATGCCTCCAAGTACTACCCGATGATATTCCTGGTCCCATTTATTTATTGGCAGCATCAAAAACTTTTCGCCTATCCCCCATGTATCAGGTAATGTGGTAATAAATGAGGAATCGATCATGTACCATGTTTCCCTGTCGTTCTGAACTTTTTCGCCGATCACACTGAAAATATGTGCCATACTTTCGCCAACAGTAAAACTGCCAAACTCAGTAAAAATATGCGGCATTGGGACTCTTGCTTTTTTACAGGCGGTTTTAATATTACGAACGATCTCATTGATCATGAAATCATACTTATAATCAAAGCCAAGTGAGTGTTTGATCGGGAAACCTCCCCCAATATTTATCGAATCAAGCTCGGGACATATCTTTTTTAACTGGCAATAAAGGTTGATGATCTTATTCAGTTCACTCCAATAATAAATATCGTCCTTGATCCCTTTATTAAGAAAGATGTGCAACATCTTTAGCTGGAACTTACTTTCATAACCTTCGATCCTGTCTACATAAAACTCTAATATATCTTTTGCCCTGATTCCAAGTCGCGAAGTATAAAAAGGGAAAGTTGGTTCTTCTTCTGCAGCTACCCTTATTCCTAATTTAAAAGGACCTTTCACACTCTTTGCATACTCTCTCAACTCATCCTTATTATCTAAAATAGGGATCACATTGTTAAACCCGGAATTCAATAAATTAGCTATTCGCCTCGTATAATTTTTTTGCTTATACCCATTGCAAATGATATGAATATCTTTGGTGATCTTTTTCTTTTCATATAGCTTTTTGATGATCTCGATATCATACGCATAAGATGTTTCCAGGTGGATATCGTGTTTCAATGCTTCTTCCACCACAAAACTGAAATGCGAGCTTTTGGTGCAATAGCAATAATGATATTTCCCCTCATACTTGTGCTTTTTAATTGCGTTGGCAAAAAGTTGCTTGGCTTTTTTGATCTGCGATCCGATTTTAGGGAGGTAGCTTAATTTCATCGGTGTGCCATACTTGGCTATCAACGCCTTCATGTCAAGTCCGTTGAAATAAAAATTTCCATCTTCTACTTCCAATCCTTCCTGTGGAAAGTTGAAAGTTTGCTTTACAAGATCCAGGTAAGTGTTGTTCATTAAAAACTCAATGGGTTATTGGGTGTTCAAATTCCTTAACGGGAACAAATGTATAAGTTTGAACGAATAAAAAACAAAAAGCCGGCAATGATTATTCACAGCCGGCTTCAGGTTGGATAGTTCCAATTTTATTTTACCTGCGCAACGAGGTTCTTAAATGTCTCAGGATTGTTCATCGCCAGGTCAGCAAGAACTTTACGATCCAGCTCAATTCCTTTCTTCTGAAGTTTATTGATGAACTCAGAATAAGTGATCCCTTCTTCCCGGCATGCGGCATTGATACGGGCAATCCATAACTGACGATAGTTTCTTTTCTTCAACTTGCGACCTACGAACATATAGGTCATACCTTTTTCAACTACGTTCTTGGCAACTGTAAGAACGTTTTTGCGTTTGCCATAATAACCCTTGGCTTGCTTTAATATTTTTTTCCTGCGGGCCTTACTTGCTGCAGAGTTTACTGAACGAGGCATATTTAATTAGTTTAAATTTTTAGAGGTTGATTGTGAAGGGACAAGATTCAAAAATCAAGGTACAAGTCATTTGAAAGTGCTTGTGCCTTGCACCTTGTTACTTGAGCCTTAATAAACGCTTTACAAAGTTCATGTTTGCTTTGCTTACAAGCCCGGCATGACCCAATGCTCTTTTACGTTTTTTTGATTTTTTAGTGAGGATGTGACGCTTAAAACTCTTTTGATGCATGATCTTTCCAGTAGCCGTTACTTTAAAGCGTTTTTTGGCGCTGGAGTTTGTTTTTACCTTAGGCATTTTAAATGCTTTTAAATTAACCCTTGAGGTGTTCCGCCACAAGGCAGAATCTTGTTGAACCTCTTCAGGAATCAGTCCCAAAATCCTGAAGAACTTTTGAGTTTGATTTCGGGGTCGCAAAGATAGGGCAGAATGCCGTTCCGGCAAGAGCAAGTTTGAAAAAAGTTTGGCTATTCAATGCCGAGATCCTTCTTTTGTTTTTTGGGAATTTTAGACTTAATGAGATCATAACTCTGTTGGAGGTATTTCTCCAGTTCTTTGCTGCTAAGTTTCGAAGAATCAGTACAAAGCACCCATTTTGCCCGGGCCAGATAAGGTGCAGGTATAAAGCCTTCCGATCCCGCTAATTCTTCAAATTCTGCATCGGTTAATTTAAAAGAAAATGTATGAGGAGGTTCAAGACTAGTAACACAAAACATCTTTTCACCAACGCAAAAACAAAGATCGTTTCCCCATTTTATTGTCTCAGTTACCGCGGGAAAAGACAAACAAACAGAACGAAGCACCTCTATATCCATCTGATTATTTTCAATTAATCTTCCTCGTTGCCAAAGACGAGAGCAAATATGGAAACAGCCCAAATGAATTCACAGTCTTTACTCTTTTTCATTTCGGCCGTTATTTTAGTAATAAAATTCTTTTCCTTTTCAGCGGTATCAATATATTTTTCATATTTCTCATCCAGTGCAATTCCACAACGGCCTGCTTCCGTGTCCTCTGAATCCATACTGCTACCCAGGGCTTCTAATTGACCCGCCAGTCTCGCCTGTTTTGCTACATCAAGACCATTCATTTCTTTAATAAATGCAGCCTTAACATCAGTTTGCTTTGCTACGCGGATCATTAGCTCCCGAAACTCCGTGTCCATTGTGTCCTTCAATTTCAGGAAGCAATCACAATATTCTTTTGCTATTACAGGATAATTCTGACTCTTTGACTGAAGTACTACTCCTGAAAGCAATACAATAGCTATGAAAATCCTTTTCATTGATACCACAAGTTTTTGCTTAATAAAAATCTGGTTACTTCTCAGCCTTTTTCTTCTGACTTTTCGGAGCAAACATCGCCAGCATCCTGCGGCCTTCCATCTTTGGCATGCTCTCTAGTGTTCCAAACTCATTGAGCCTTTCAGCAAACTTTAAAAGCAGCAATTGACCTCTTTCCTGGAACTGGATAGCACGTCCTTTGAATTGTACATAAGCCTTTACCTTATTACCGTCTTTCAGAAAATTCTCAGCATGTTTTGCTTTGAAATCGAAATCGTGATCATCAGTATTTGGAGTAAAACGAATTTCTTTTACTTCGGCCGTTTTGCTTTTGGCCTTCATTTCTTTTTCCTTCTTCTTCTTATCGTAAAGGAATTTATTGTAATCAATGATCTTACAAACCGGCGGATCAGCTGTTGGAGAAATTTCTACCAGGTCGAGTTGCTGGTCCTGCGCCATACGCAATGCATCCTGCGTACTATATACTCCCACTTCTACATTTTCACCTACCAGTCTTACCTGCGGCACTCTTATAAAATTATTGATGCGATGTTCAGCTTCTTTGCGGGGAACGAATCTTCCTCTGAAGCCACCTTTGTTAAATCCACCTGGTTTGTTGAAGCCACCGCCTGCTCCACCAGGTTTGTTGAATCCGCCACCACCGGGCTTAAATCCACCTTGTTGTACTGCCATTTAAATTGTTTAGTTAATAATTGTGTTTATGTTATCGGTCCCGCCTTAGGCGGGATCGCACTCTTGTACGCCCTGTAATTCTATTCGGCATTTTTCAACATCCGATCTTCTCTTGAACCTTGTGCCTTGTACCTTGGACCCTCATTCAGCTTTTCTTTCCTGAACCTCAATCTTAATCTCATTTAAAAACTCACTTACATCTTTCACACCAAGATCTCCTTTGCCTTGTCTTCTTACAGCCACTTTGTTTTCATTCATTTCTTTTTCACCAACCACCAACATATAAGGTACTCTCATTAATTCAGTATCACGAATCTTTTTTCCTATTTTTTCATTCCGGTCGTCAACCTCTGCACGAATATCTGATTTTTTCAGTTTACCCGCTACACTCTTTGCATAATCCAAAAACTTATCGCTGATCGGCAGCACTTTTACCTGCACAGGGGCCAGCCATACAGGCAATTTGCCGGCATAATGTTCGAGCAGGAAACCAATGAACCTTTCATGGGTTCCCAGCGGCGCCCTGTGAATGATCAGTGGGGTTTCAGTTTGGTTATCTGGTGTTGTGTATTCTAACTTAAAGCTTCGACCCTGGGAAAAGTCCACCTGGTTAGTGGCCAATGTAAATTCACGACCTATCACACTCCATATTTGTACATCAATTTTAGGTCCGTAAAAAGCCGCTTCATCCTGTACTTCAACAAAAGGTATTTTAGAGTTGATAAGCACCTGTCTTACCATTTGCTCTGTTTCTATCCAAAGCTGCGGTTCATTTACATACTTTTTCCCAAGCTTATCGGCGCTATGCAACGATAATCGCATCACATATTTATCAATGCCGAATATTTTGAAATACTTCAGGTACATCTCATTTACTGCCCTGAACTCTTCTTCAAATTGCTCCTTGGTACAATAAATATGTGCATCATTCATGTGCAGGCAACGAACTCTCATTAATCCAAACAATTCACCACTCTGTTCATACCGATATACCGTTCCATACTCAGCCACGCGATAAGGCAAGTCACGGTAACTTTTTGGTTCGGCGGCATAAATTTTATGATGATGCGGACAGTTCATCGATTTGAGATAATACTTCTCCCCTTCCATTTCCATTGGCGGATACATACTATCTGCATAATAAGGTAAGTGACCACTTGTGATATACATGCTTTCTTTCGCAATATGCGGCGTCACCACTCTTTTATATCCGGCCTCATGTTCAGTTTCCTTTGCAAGTTTTTCCAGCTCTTCAATTATCACTGTGCCATTTGGCATCCACATGATCAAGCCCGGGCCAACATCATCATCCATTGTGTAAATACCTAATTCCTTTCCAAGCTTTCTATGATCTCTCTTTTTTGCTTCTTCGAGTAAAGCCAGGTATTCGTCCAGCTCTTTTTGTGATGGGAATGTTACACCATACAATCTTGTAAGCTGTTTATTCTTTTCATCACCTTTCCAATAAGCACCGGCAATATTGGTAAGTTTAATTGCCTTTATTAATCCTGTATTCGGAATATGCGGCCCGCGACAGAGATCAGTAAAATTTCCCTGTGTATAAAAAGTTATTTCACCATCATTCAGATTTTGCAACAAGTCCAGCTTGTATTCATCACCCTTATCAGTAAAATATTTTACTGCGTCCGCTTTGGGCAATTCCTTTCTCACATACTGACTATTCTTTTTTGCCAGTTCATTCATCTTTTTCTCGATCGTTACAAGATCTTCCTCGCTTAATTTTTTATCGCCCAGGTCCATGTCATAATAAAATCCATTTTCAACCGGGGGGCCGACCCAAAATTTTACTCCCGGAAACATTTCTTCCACTGCCTCCGCCATCAGGTGAGCGGACGAATGCCAGAAAGTATTCTTGCCTTCCGGGTCATTCCAGGAATAAAGTTTAACCGTAGCATCTTCTTTTATCGGTCTTGATGCGTCCCATACCTGTCCATTAACACCTGCTGCAATAACTTTTCTTGCCAATCCTTCTGATATTGATTTTGCAATGTCTAAAGCCGTTGTACCTTCAGCATATTGCCGCACAGCGCCATCAGGAAATGTAATATTGATCATTAAGGTTCTTTTTACGAGGCAGCAAATTTAGCGAAGTCAGCCCAGAGTTTTTTATTAACAAACCGTTTGTATAACAGATTTATACAAATAGACTTATTTGTTAGCTTTACGGCGTGATTGTAAGGAATATGAAAAGATTTGTACTCACCGTTTTCACCTTTTTACCGGCTTTCTCTGTTTTTTCATTTGCGCAGAATATTACCGGCATCTGGAGAGGATATTTTATTACAGATGATGGAGAGCAATACCGTTTTGAAATACAAATGGAACAATCGAATAACAGGTTATCCGGTGTTACCTACTCTTACCAGGATAAACGTTTTTATGGTAAATGCACTATGACCGGTAATTATTCAAATGCTTCCGGCAATGCATTGATACAGGAAATAAAAACGATCGAAGTAAAAATGTCTGTTGCCAGCTCGGCCTGTATTCAAAAATGTCTTCTTACTTATGCAAAGTCAGGCAAAGAAGAATTTTTAGAAGGTACATTTAGCAGCATCATTGAAAAAACAGATACCATACGCGGAATAAGAAGAGGCGAAGATTGCGGCGGCGGTAAAATGGTCTTACGAAAAGTTCCTACTTCAGATTTTTATGTTGAGCCGTTCTTAAGAAAAAAGAAATCACCGGAAAACAACAATCCTCCGCTAGTAAAAACCAATCCCCCTGCTAATAATTCAACAACAAGGACCACCACCAAATCCCCGGTCACCAATCCACCTAAAAATAATACTAAAAATAAGAACACTGTTTTAGTAAAACCTAAGGTTGATACAGTAAAAAAAGTGGAAGTAGACCCGGTAAAACCTGAAGACAAAAAAGATCTTACCGTAAAACCAAATACAAAGACGCAGGGTCTCTTGAGATCAAGGGAAAACGATCTTGTGCAAACGCTACTGATAAACTCAGAAGATGTGATAGTCAAATTGTATGATAATGGTGAAATTGATGATGACACTATCTCCGTTTACCTTGACAAGAAATTAATCCTTTCGAAAAAAAGATTGTCCGCTGCGGCGTTAAGCATTAATTTAAAAATGGATGAATCAAATCCGGATCATGAATTGATAATGGTAGCGGAAAACCTGGGCCGTATTCCACCCAATACTTCGTTAATGATCGTGACCGCCGGCGATCAACGGTACGAAGTAAGAATTACATCGACCGAGCAGAAGAATGCGATGGTCAGGTTCAAATATGTAAAACCCGGCGGGACCCCCATACCGCTCCCGTAAATCATTTTATTCAAATAAGGAATTTCATTTAAGTTTACCGGCAATGAGATCCGCCTCTTTCCTGCTAATTAGTTTAATTATTTCATACATTTCATCTGCACAAAATTTAAATGGTGTGTGGCGTGGCACATTAACGCAAGGTCCCGGTGGTTGTTTTCGTGTTTATAATATCGAATTGAATATAAAAAACGTAAATGGAAAACTGAATGGCGCCTCTTACCATTATTCCGATGTGACAAATTATGTAAAAGAGGATTTTGGCGGCAGTTATAATTCTGCAAGTAAAACACTAAATATAAGTGAGCTCAAGGTGTTGACATTTCATGTGCCCCCGGATTGCATTCCCTGCATCAAGCAATACAACCTGGTTTATGAAAAACAAGATAACAGAGAGGTGCTTACCGGCGATTGGGGTGGTGTTACAATGAATAATTATGCAAGCTGCCCGCCGGGAAAGATCACTTTGTCAAGAGTAGCAGAATCTGATTTTGAGCATATCAAAGAAATAAAAGTTGATACCGGCACCATACGTTTGGACTTTTATGACAATGCACAGGTAGATGGTGATATCATAACCGTTCTATTGAACAATAAACCCCTTGCCTCTAATCAAAAGCTCACTTCAAGACCGATCACGCTTGAAATAAAAGTTGATCTGAATAATAAAGAGCAGGAGGTCACGATGGTCGCAGAAAATCTTGGAGATATTCCACCAAA
>DASUTO010000478.1:0-2981 GCA_036374555.1 Chitinophagaceae bacterium | reverse complement strand
CAACGGTATAACCAAAATTGAAAGGAGGATTACTTTCATATAAATAAACCGGTGCAAAGAACAAGTTACCACATCGTCAATGAAATAGAGTTAAGTGAAGCGCCAAATTTTGTCCAAAAAATGGGTTCCGTTAAAATAAACCACCATTTCATACAAAATTGTATTTTTGGCAACTTGAGAGGTGAGTAATGGTCCCGGTAGCTATCGGGAGTGAGTGGTGAGTTTTGGAATTTGTGAGTTTAATTATTGAGTCATCTTCCTGATCTATATTCAACTATGGTTGCGTCGCACACTTCAACATTTGGAATCCTGATCGACAAACTTCAGCCTTAATACGTTAAGCGGAGTAACGACAAGAACGTACAAGTGAGTGACACAACAGGCGATGATCGTAGTAATGCAGCCGGCTCCATAATTATCTCCCTCAATTTTTTCCGAAGGAATGCCTTTGGCATAATCATTAATTTTTAATTAGAAACATGGGTTGCGACAATTGCGGAACAGGTAAGCCAAACGGGTGTAAGAGCAACGGCGGGTGCAGTACCGGCGGGTGCAACCGCATGAATGCATTTGACTGGCTGATAAATATGCCTGTGGCCGATGTGGCGGATGAGTGCCGGGTGATAGAGGTGAATTTTAACCAGGGCAGTCGCAAAGATTTTTATCGCAACGCAACGCTGCACCAATTTGAAAAAGGCGACCTGGTCTGTGTGGAAGGTGTCAGCGGTTTTGATCTTGGTGAAGTGTCTTTGACAGGTGAGATCGTGAGATTGCAAATGAAGAAGCATGAGGTAAAGGAGGATAACCCGGAAATGAAAAAAGTATTGCGCCGCGCCAGCGACCGTGATATTGATACATGGCGGCATAGTAAGAGCCGGGAAAAAGAAGCCGTCATTCGGAGCAGGGCAATTGCCAAACAGCTAAAGCTTGAAATGAAGATAAGCCAGGTAGAAATACAGGCTGATAGCCGCAAGGCCACTTTCTTTTATATTGCTGACGGCCGCGTTGATTTTCGTGAGCTGATAAAAATATATGCCTCTGAATTTAAGCTGAAAGTAGAGATGCGCCAGATCGGTGCAAGACAGGAAAGTGCAAAGGTTGGCGGCATTGGCAGTTGTGGTCGTGAACTTTGCTGCAGCACATGGTTGACAGAATTTAAATCTGTGAATACGACTGCGGCCCGTTATCAAAATCTTTCTATCAATCAAACAAAACTCAGCGGACAGTGCGGACGATTGAAATGTTGTTTGAATTATGAGTTGGATACTTACCTGGATGCATTGCAGGGTTTTCCTGATAACTGCGATAATATTCAAGTTGCAAAAGGAAATGCATTGCTGATAAAAAAAGACATTTTCAAAAACCTGATGTGGTATGTATTGCCTGACAGCAACAAGCAATACCCGGTTACCATTGAACGGGTACGAAAAATAAAATCGCTGAATGCACAGGGAGTAATTCCTGATGAGCTGGAAGCCGTTGAAATAACTTCATCGAAAGTGAAAGAAGCCGAACCTGAATTTGTTGAATTGGTTGGCCAGATCAGTTTGCAATCGCTTGAAAGAGCTGATAAGAAAAGAAAGCAAAAACAGCAACAACCGAGGCAACAGAAGCAACGTCCACCGCAACAACAGAGAGGGCAGCAACAAAAAGGGTCACAACAAAACCCCAATCGTCCGCAGGGCGGTCAGCAACGTGGGCCTAATCGTCCGCCTCAGCAACCAAGGAGAGATAAGTAATTAGTATAAAAAGTAAATAAGGTCTCTAGTGTAGACACTAATGGACTGTATAAACGTTTAATGCGTTCTATACATTTCGCTTATCTAATGCAATTGTAAGCAAACTATAATCACAGTTTTTTTTCTTTGTAGGTTTGAATCATGAAAAGCAAGCTCTTCAGGCGATTGTTCCTGGGACTTTTGATATTTCTTATAGCCTGGCTGGTCTTTGCACAATTCATTATGAAATCACGCATTAGCGATAAGATAGCGAACGAAAAATTTTTAAAAGAAGGCGTTGTCCTTCACACTGACTTTTTTAAAACGGATGGTTTTAAAATACATTATGCAAAAACCGGTAATGATACATTCCCCAGTCTATTTTTTGTACACGGCTCACCTGACAGTTGGACGAGGTATGAAGAATACATGAAGGATAAAGATCTGCTTGCCAGATACAGGATGATCTCTATTGACCGGCCGGGTTTCGGTTATAGTCAATTTGGCGACGCAAAAAATCTAAAAGATCAATCAAAGCTGATCAGCCCCTTTATAAGATCAATTCAAAATGGTAAGCCGATATATGCAGTGGGTCATTCCTACGGTGGTGCAATGGTCGTAAAACTTCAAACAGATAATATCGATCTTTTTGATGGTTTGATCCTACTGGCAGCTGCGGTAGACCCGAAAGAAGAAAAACCAGAAAGATGGAGGTATATGATGAATATCCCACCGTTAAAATATTTGTTGCCCGGCGCATACCGGCCAAGTAATACAGAACTTGTTTACCTGAAAGAAGATCTAAAAGAATTAGATAAAGAATGGGAAAAGATCAGCTGTCCTGTTTGGATCCTTCACGGAGACAAAGACACCTATGTTCCTGTTGCCAATGCTGATTATGCAGAAAAGAAATTGACAAAAGCAAAGTCAGTTGAAGTCAAAATTTTACCGGGTGCTGATCATTTCATTCCGAAAGAACGGTATGAGGAGGTTAAAGAAGTGTTGATGAACTTGCCTGTTTAAAAAAATGTCAAAATACAAATTTCAAATCAAAAATTTTAAAATAATAGTTTGAAATTTTTTTACCGAAGCTTATTTCGATATTTGAGACCTGGGCAGATTTTTTAGTCTGTCATGTAAGTTGCCTGAATATATCCAGCACTACTGTGCGTATTGGAATGAGTGACTGACCGCCTGCTTACTACCTTGTTTAAAACTCAAGTAAACCTTCGTCAATGGAAATATTTTAGTTATAATTTCAAT
>DASUTO010000477.1:0-2875 GCA_036374555.1 Chitinophagaceae bacterium | reverse complement strand
TGGTGAGTATCCAAAATTTAAAGATAGACAAGGAAATAGTTTGAATTCATTTTGTTCAGAGAGATAAGAGGAATTTAAAATGCAGTTTAAAAATATTGTGGGGTGAGCAAGTCTGCACCGACATTCAATGGGAAAAAATTCTCTCTACTCTAAAACCGCCTCCTTTTTAATTAGATCAATACGTGAGACTTATAATCTGGTATGATTTTGCGAGGCATATTTGTATATGCAAAAACAATCAAACACAGAAATGAACTCCCTCTCAACTTGTGTAAACAAATTGGTGAAGGATGGATATTCCATAAATTTTAAAGTTGACGAGCAAGGACTTGTTGATGCGAAAGATGGCAAACATTATAAGCCAGGCCAGGTACATATTAAAAATTTTTTCCGTTTTGAGGGAGACAGTGATCCAGCTGATAATTCAATTCTTTATGCAATTGAATTAGATAATGGTGAAAAGGGCACCCTGATGGATGCTTATGGATCATATAATGATGCATTGATAGGCAAGTTTATAAAACAGGTAGAAGATATTGAGAAGAAAACACCTAATGAAAAGCATTGATCGTTTATGATCACTATGAAAAAATAAAAAAGCAGGTTTTACCTGCTTTTTTATTTGGTAGTCCCGTCCAGAATCGAACTGGAATATCAGGTTCCGGAGACCTGCGTACTATCCATTGTACTACGGGACCAGGTGGTTTGATGTTCATGGTTGGATGTTTGAAGGTAACAACCTCAAATCTCAAACATCAAACCTCAAATTATTAATAGCCAGCAAAATTACATCGAAAAATTTTCTTACTGGTAATAAACCGGCATTGGTTTCTGCAAATGTAGCTATCTGAAGATATATCTCTCTTTAAAGAAATTAAGTTCAATTGATAAATACTCAAGACAATTCTTACAAAGGCAATCGTTATATCGCTGTTCCAGGTACACTTTCAATTCTTCATTCATTGCAAATCCATAACATTGACACTGCGTTATGTTTCCGGGTTTGCATTCAAATGCCGTTCCGCATCGCGGACAACTCTTTTTTTCATGCAGACACATAGGTAAAATTATCAGAAGTTAAATCTTACACCACCATATCCATTAAACCGAAGCGTATTGAAGCCTGCTGTTTCACTGTATTTGCTATTTGAAACATTCCTTAGATCAGCAAATATTTTCAATTTGCTTTTGCAAAGAGAATATTCTACATATATATCCAGCAGGATATAACTATCCAATACCACATTCACTGTTTGAAAAGTCGTTGCATCAAAATATCCATCTTTTCTTTTATCAAACCATGAAAGGTTGCCGGTGACAAAAAGCTTTTCAGTAATGCTTATTCCGGCATTCAACCCAATGCTATTTTTTGGTCGGCGTATCAAATTAAAATATGTCGTGTCCTTGCCATTTTGTACTGTTGTGATCTCTCCATCAACAAAACTGTAAAAAGCTTTCAAAGAGATGTTTTTTGTTGGCTTGAATGAAAGTTCAAGCTCTAACCCATGATCTTTCTGCCTATCCTGGTTGATGTATTGGGATTGAAAAGTAGAAGGATTAAAATAAAAGAAGATCACATCCTTCACATCCCGCTTAAATCCTGTTAAACGACCGGAAAATTTATTATTCCCGGAAAAATATTGAGCGCCGCCTTCAAAAGTAAAAGCTGATTCAGGCTTCAACTCTTTATTGCCATATTCTGAAAGTAATTGGTAGAGTGATGGCGTACGATAACCGGAAGAAACATTTGCAAAAAATTTGAATTGGTTATTCAGTAAATAAGAAGGGTTAATATTAAAAACATAATTGCTTCCGTAGGCTGAATGAATATTCAAACGATTACCTAATTCAAGATTAAATCCTGTTTTTGCATTTATATTCAATGCTGCATAAAGTCCTAATTGATTGTGATGCAGGCTATCGGCAGAGTAGTTTGTTGAATAAGGTCCAAAGAAACCAACGGAAGAATATTCCTGGCTGGTGTTCGATGTCCTGAAATCAACACCAGCGGTCAATTTAGACGATCCACTACCAACCGGGGTTGTTACATAGGCATCAATAAAATGTTCTGCACCTTCATATGATCCGCGGGAATATTTATCAAAGCCATTCTGGCTTTTTACAGAATCATCAATATACAACCTGTCAATATGATTGTAATTATAAAGAACATTCAACTTTGTTTGGCCAAATGTAAATTCATTGCGAACTCCGGCCTGGTAGCTTTTTTGGGTAAATGTGTAATCAAGTTCATCCGTAAAAGACCCCTGGTCAATATCGCCATCTATTTTATTATAACGGAAATAAGGTTGTATCCGGATATTTTTTGCAGCTTGTAAACCAAGACCTGCCTGCAGACTATTTTGCTGAAATCCATCTTTATCGGCATTTGGAGAATTACTTATTGCTTCATTAATTCCCTTTGTATCAAAAAATGAATAAGCAAGATTATAATCAAACACACCTTTCTTACCATTTATACCAGCATTGGCTCTTACACTATTATTACTCCCGTAACTCAGTAAGCCGTTTCCTGCAAATGGTTTTACGCCAACTTTCTTTGTAATTATATTTATCACACCGGCAATTGCATCGCTGCCATACAAAGTAGATTGACTTCCTTTTAAAATTTCTATCCGTTCAATTTGATCAACAGAAAGATTACGGATATCAAAATTGCTGCCGATACCACTTGGATCATAAACGGGAACGCCGTCGATCGTTATCAATGTATGATCAACTCTTGCTCCACGCAGGTATAAACTTTTGTCTTTCCCTGCATTACTGTTTGCTCCACCAATATAAACACCAGCCTGCTCAGTTAATATCTGCGACAGGTCTTTTCCGCCACTTCTTTCCAATTGTTCTTTGGTAA
>DASUTO010000476.1:0-3078 GCA_036374555.1 Chitinophagaceae bacterium | reverse complement strand
AGATAATGCACAGGCACAAGGTGCCACATTTAAAAATAGAAAGACCGGGAGTTTTGGAATTGTAAATGCTACAAGTTTTTACCCGGGAAAAAATCTTGGGGCTTTGGGTGACGCGGGAGCTGTAACAACCAACGATTCGGCCTTAGCCCAAAAAATAAAAATGTTAAGAAATTATGGCTCCATCGAGAAATATCATCATGAAAGTATTGGATACAATATGCGGCTTGATGAAATACAAGCTGCTTTATTAAGTGTAAAATTGAAATATCTTGATTCATGGACAAAAGAACGGCAACAAATTGCAGGTTGGTATGATGAAGCTTTAAAAAACATTGATGATATTATATTGCCTGTTGTTGCAGCGGACTGTACTCATGTTTATCACCTGTACGTGATACGAACAGGAAAAAGAAATGAGCTCCAGGAATATCTTAAGAAGCATAGTATTGGTACGCTAATTCATTACCCAATACCTCCTCATTTGCAAAAAGCATATGAGAACCTTAAATATAAAAAGGGTGATTTTCCTATTGCTGAAGAAATTGCCGCAACTTGTTTGAGTTTACCCTTGTTCCCCGGGTTGTCTCAAAAAGAAGTATTTTTCGTGGCCGAGACTATCAAAAACTTTTTTTGAATGCCTAAGATCTCTATAGTTATCCCTTGTTATTTTAATGAGGGAAATATCCCGGTCACAACGGCTGAATTGATCAGTAATGAAAATCTTTTTCCCAACGACCTTTCCTTCGAATATGTTTTGGTAGATGATGGATCGAAGGACAATACCTATGCTGAATTATTGAAATTCAAAGAACAATATCCTGCCAAAGTGAAAGTAGTAAAACTGGCAGGTAATGTAGGTTCATATAATGCTATACTCGCGGGTCTTAATTATGCGACAGGTGATTGCAATGTCATCCTCACTGCTGATCTCCAGGATCCCCCCGAATTGATACCCAAAATGTATGAGTACTGGTTGAAAGGAATAAAGTTTGTTATTGCTAACAGAAGTGACAGAGAAGAATCCTGGACACAAAAACTATTCTCAGGTGCTTATCATAAGCTGATAAAAAAATTGGCTTTGAAAAATATTCCCGATGGAGGCTTTGACCTTGTTTTGTTTGATAAGCAGCTACGTGAAGAGGCAGTAAAAATGAGTGAGAATAATGCTCATCTTATTTATTTGCTGGCATGGATGAATTTTGATTACGTCAGCATTCCTTATGTTCGCCGCAAAAGGGAAATAGGTAAGTCAAGATGGACACTGCATAAAAAAGTTAAGTTGTTTATTGACTCTTTTGTGTCCTTCACTTTTTTCCCGATCCGGACTATTTCCGTGATTGGTATATTGTTGGGCATAATTGCTTTTATTTATGGACTTTTTGTCATTATAGCTAAGTTTACCGGGTTAATTCCGTTGCAAGGGTGGACAAGCATAATGGTTGTTTTACTTTTTGTCTCTTCATTTCAAATGATCTCGCTTGGGATCATTGGTGAGTATGTATGGCGTAGCCTCGATGCAGCCCGTAAAAGACCCAACTTTATTGTTGATAAATTTCATGATATACAGAAAAATTAATTATGTCGTTCGAAATATTTATAGAACCCGGTCGTGCTGAACGTAATTATTGGAAAGATCTTTGGCGTTATCGCGAATTATTTTACATACTCAGTTGGAGAGATCTTAAAGTTCGTTATAAACAAACTATCATCGGGGTACTATGGAGTGTTTTACGTCCGTTACTGACAATGATGATATTCACTTTTGTGTTTGGGAACATTGCGAAATTCGACCCGCCCGAGGGAATAAAATATGCGGTCCTTGTTTTTGCAGGTCTTTTACCATGGCAATTTTTTGCTTCAGGATTAACAGAAGCAAGTAATAGTCTGATCGGCAATGAAAGGCTGATCTCCAAGGTTTATTTTCCCAGAATGATCATTCCGGCTGCCTCAGTTATCACCAGCCTTGTTGACTTTTTTATTTCCCTGGCATTAATGTTCCTTTTGCTTTTATGGTATGGGATCGTACCTTCTATAAATCTTTTCTTTCTTCCTTTATTCATAATAATGGCATTCTTTGCAAGTTTTGGCGTTGGATTATGGCTTACTGCATTGAATGTAAAATACCGTGATTTCAAACATGTGGTTCCGTTTCTTGTGCAATTAGGTTTATATGTGTCGCCTGTAGGATTTTTATCGGAAGTAGCTTCAAAAATAATTCCTGAGAAATTCCGACTACTATATTATCTCAATCCAATGGCAGGAGTGATCGATGGTTTTCGCTGGTGTTTCTTTGGCGATAAAACGCCGATCTACTGGAGCGGGATGTTCGTATCATTAGCTGTAATAATCATTTTCCTGTTGATCGGCATCCGAACATTTAGAAAAATGGAAAAAAGTTTTGCCGACCTTATATAAGGTCAAGGCTGAGATCGTGGTCAGTAAGCAAACTCAACTTGTTCAATCTGAAACTTAACCTCAAGCGTAACCTTAATCTTAAGACTCTTGAAATTTGCAATCATCGGGTGCGGAAATATTGGAAAACGTCATGCTGAACAGGTACAGGCTATTGGAAAACTGGTGGCGGTCTGTGATATCATCCGGTCAAAAGCAGATGAGCTTGCTGAAAAATATAATACACGATCATTTTCTTCTATCGTGGAATTATTTGCGCAGGAAAAGAATATTGAAGTTGCTGTTATTTGTACACCCAATGGTTTGCATGCTCAGCATTCCATAATCTCATTACAGGCGGGTTGCCATGTATTATGCGAGAAGCCAATGGCAATTAATTCTTCCGATTGCCTGATGATGATACAAGAAGCGGAGAAGACAAGCAAACATCTTTTTATTGTAAAACAAAACCGTTTTAATCCTCCTGTAGTTGCAGTAAAAAGATTGCTTGATGAAAAAAAGCTTGGAAAGCTTTATAGCGTTCAATTAAATTGTTTCTGGAATCGTGATGCCGGGTATTATGAAAATTCATGGAAAGGGACAATGGAATTGGATGGGGGTACCCTGTTCACCCAATTCAGTCATTTTATAGATCTTCTTTATTGGATGTTTGGTGATGTAAAGAAA
>DASUTO010000475.1:0-10287 GCA_036374555.1 Chitinophagaceae bacterium | reverse complement strand
CGCCATTTTATTCGGCAAAAAATAAAAAATGGTGGACGTGGTACTTAGCCATCGTCACTTTTATTGTTTTTTTCTTTTTTGCAGCTGATTTTGGAAATTTTGCTTACAACAGAACAAGGCTGAATGCAAGTGCTCTTAATTTTTGGGAAGATGCAAAAATTTCGATGACGATGCTATGGCAATCATACCCGCTATTCTGGATGTTGCTGGGATTGATAATAGCCGTCCTGTTTTTTCGCTGGATGTTTCGCCGTTTGCATTGGACAGTGATCGTGAAAACAGACGGGCATGGAATTCCTTACAAAAGAAAATGGTTTTTAATTGCCGGGTTTTTGCTTCTCATTTTTATTTATGGTAGTCTTACCACTTCATCACTTAAATGGAAAAAAGCATTTGAACTGAATGATAATTTCAAAAGTTATCTTTCTTTAAATCCTCTTCAGAATTTTTTTACAACATTGCGATTCCGCCAGCCGCAGTTCAATGAGAACGCTGCAAGAGAGAATTTTTCTGTGATGGCCGATTGGATGGGTCTGCCTGCTAAAGGAAATTTTTCTTATCGTCGTGAGATATTTCCCGAAAGAAAAGCATTGGAAAGCAAGCCCAATGTGGTGCTGGTAATGTGTGAATCGTTCAGCATGTATAAAAGCAACATGAGCGGCAACCCGCTGAATACAACTCCTTATTTCAACCAGATGGCGGATAGCGGGATATTTTTTGAAAAATGTTTTTCACCTCATTTTTCTACAGCACGAGGATTGTTTGCTCTACTCACAGGCATTCCTGATGTGCAACTTTCAAAATTTTCGACACGGAATGAAGCGGCGTTGGATCAACATACCATTATCAATAATTTTGAAGGATATGATAAGATGTATTTCCTGGGTGGCAGCCCGGAGTTTAATAATTTTCATGGCCTGTTAAAAAATATCGATGGTTTGCAAATGCATACAGAAGGAACTTTTAGTTCTCCTAAAATGAATGTGTGGGGTATCAGTGATAAAAATCTTTTCCTCGAAGCCAATAAAACTTTTAAACAGCAGCAAAAACCATTTTTTGCGATCATACAAACAGCGGATAATCACAGGCCGTTCATGATCCCGCAGGAAGATAAAGATTTTGAGAAGATCGTCCTGCCCATTGATACATTAAAGAAATATGGTTTTGAATCGGTAAATGAATTTAATAGTTTTCGTTATTCCGATTATTGTTTTAAAAAATTCATTGAGTCAGCAAAGAACGAATCCTATTTTCATAATACAATTTTTGTTTTTATTGGCGATCATGGTATCTCCGGCAATGCAACAGCCATGTATCCTTCTGTATGGACAGAGCAACGACTCAGTGATGAGCATGTGCCTTTATTATTTTATGCTCCGTATTTATTAATACCAGAGCGTAGAACAGAAACAGTTTCACAAATCGATGTGCTACCCACGATCGCTGGCATGATCCAACAGCCTTATGTGAACACAACGCTTGGCAGAGACCTGTTACAGCCAGCTAAGCAAAATAATTATGCTTTCATCATTTATCATGATGAAGGAAAGATTGGAGTGGTTACCGACACCTACTATTTTACCAAGAACCTGAATTTTATTGAAGAACATTTATACCCTGTAACGGGCGAAGAATTACCGTATTCACTTGCAGAACAAGATTCCATCAAAAAGAAAATGACCAATGTAACGACCGCGATCTATGAGACGGGAAGATGGATGCTGATGAATAATAAGGGGAAATGAGTCAGGAGTCGGGAGTCGGGAGTCGGGAGTCAGAGGAAAAGAAAAACATAAAGTTGAAGTTTATATTTTGAATTTTAGTGTTTCTCTGGAATTTGGAATTTGTGATTTGGAATTTGTTATTTGGAATTTGAATAGAGTTATTTGGAATTTTTACGAGCAACAATGATCAGTCTTGGCTTTGTTCGTACATCATAATTGCCCATTTGGTAATCTCCAAATACTTCCTGCACCTGCAAACCATGATAGCTAAGCATATCATTGAGATCGCCAAATGAAAATTTGGAAACTTTTTCTGTATAATCTATTGGATGATGTAAAAGCGGGTCATTTATTGTTATTTTTTTAAAGAAATGTGTTTCATCGTGCCAACGGTGAATTTCATAAGTCGTGCCATTCAAATTTTTTTCTTCATTGTACACTAAATGATCTTCTGAATAATGAACATTAAGATAGTCGATCACAAAGATCCCGCCTGGTTTTAATCCATTGGCAATTGTTCTTATCGCATCATCATGTTCACGTCTTGTTTTGAAATATCCAAAGCTGGTAAAGAAGTTGAATGCGTAATCAAAATAATTTACACGGAATGGCAAGCGCATATCATGCCGGTAAAACTCAAGATTCTCATGATCTCCGAAGGAGTCCTCACGGACAAATTTTTTTGCATAAGCAATGCTGTCAAAAGAAATATCAATGCCTGTTACGCGGAAACCTTTTTTTGCAAGGATCCGGCTGTGCCGGCCACGGCCACAGGCAACATCCAGCATATAACTTCCTGTAGCAGGTTTTAAATGATCGATCAGCCTTAAAATAAATGCCTCCGCCTCTTTCTCATCTCGTTCAAAATATAATTTGTGGTAAAAAGGAGAATTGAACCAGTCTTTGTACCAGGCTTGTTCTGACATTGAGCAAAAGTAATTAACGAAGTAATAAATCTGGTGGCGGTTAAAAGCTTATTTTTGCATCCCTGTCAAATTTCACAGGGCGTAACCATTAAACAGAAAACTATATAGCGTGGCACTTATTAAAAGTATATCAGGAATAAGAGGAACCATAGGAGGCAACTCAGGAAATAATTTAACCCCGGTTGATATTATAAAATTTACCGCCGCCTTTGCAAGCATCATTGCAGGCGGTACGAATGGGATTGCTTCTCCGCCAACGGCGGATCGCAGGAAGACAAAGATTGTAATAGGTCGTGATGGTCGCATTAGCGGGCCAATGGTTCGTGATCTTGTTGTAAGCACTTTAACAGGAATGGGAATTGATGTGATCGATCTTGGACTTTCTACTACGCCTACCGTTGAAATTGCAGTAATAGAAGAAAAAGCCGATGGAGGAATTATTATTACGGCCAGTCATAATCCTAAAGAGTGGAATGCGCTGAAGCTTTTGAACAGTGAAGGCGAATTTATTTCTGCTGAGCTTGGTGCTAAAGTTTTAGATAAAGCTGCCAGGGAAGATTTTGTTTTTAATACCGTTGAAGAGCTTGGAGACCTGGCAATAGATGATTCTTACATGCAAAAACATATCGATGCCATTTTAAATTACCCGTTGGTAAATAAAAATGCAATTACCAGCCAGCAATATAAGATCGTTGTCGATGGTATCAATTCGACCGGCGCCACATTTGTACCTGCATTGCTTAAAAAGTTAGGTGTAAAGAATGTGATTGTGTTGAATGAAGAAGTGAACGGAAATTTTGCACACAACCCCGAACCATTGCCACAGCATTTATCCGAGCTAAGCCGTGAGGTGGTAAAACAGAATGCTCATCTCGGAATTGCAGTCGATCCTGATGTAGATCGTTTATGTTTTGTTTGTGAAGATGGTTCAATGTTTGGCGAAGAGTATACACTTGTTGCAATAGCCGATTATGTTTTGAGCAAAAGAAAAGGGAATACGGTAAGCAATATGAGCAGCACCCGTGCTTTAAAAGATATAACAGAGAAACACGGTGGTGAATATTTTCCGTCAGCAGTGGGAGAGGTGAACGTGGTAAAGAAAATGAAAGAAGTAAATGCGGTGATCGGTGGTGAAGGAAATGGCGGCATCATTATTCCTGATTTTCATTATGGTCGCGATGCATTGATCGGGATCGGTTTATTTTTAAGTCATTTGGCTAACCATATGTTTGGTGCAAAGTCATTACGAAGTTTATATCCTGATTATTTTATTTCAAAGAATAAGATCGAGTTGAATAACGGCGTGGATGTAAAAGCCATCTTTGAAAAAATAAAAAAGAAATATAAGAAACATCCGATCAATACAGAGGATGGATTAAAAATAGAATTTGATAATGATTGGGTGCATCTGCGCACTTCAAACACCGAGCCTATTATTCGCATCTATGCTGAAAGCGATTTTGAGACAAAAGCAAATCATATTGCAACACGGATCATGCAGGACATTGGTGAGTTTATGTAAAATGATTTTATATTAGCTGCGTTGCTGGCTGTTCAAAATTCAGACTTTTAACGAACCGCGGAAACCCCTGGCGGCATAATAAGATTCGGCACCATTATGATATAAGAAGACAGTGTTATAGCGGCGATCGCAAAAAACAGCGCCGCCAAGTTCCCGGATATCATCAGGAGTTTTCACCCAACTCGATGTTTTTGTATCGAACTCTCCCAATTTCTGAAGCTGTCGGTACTGTTCTTCTGTTAGAATTTCAATGCCCATTTCAGTTGCCATATCAATAGCATTATTCTTTGGTTTATTTTCTTTCCTTGACTCAAGGGCTTTCCGGTCGTAACAAAGACTTCTGCGATCTTTAGGACTTTCTGCTGAACAATCATAAAAAATGTATTCACCCGTTTTTTTATCATAACCAATAACATCCGGTTCACCGCCGGTTTCTTCCATATCATCAAGTATCCATAGTTTTTCTGGATCTGCTTCCAGCTTTGCCAGTATTTTAGCCCATTCAAGACCTTTATGTCGGTTCATGTTTTTTTCAAAACGGGTTTTCAATACTTTGAGTAGGTCTTCACGTTGTTCTGACGATAATTTCTTTTTGGCGCTTTTCATTGTCTTAATTGTTAATTGTTAATGGTTAGTGGTTAATGTTGGCTTTCGTTGATTTGATGATACTTGTGAGAAGTTTAATTATTTCCACTGCATCGTTATTGATGCTATGAAATTGTTCATTAGTTAAATAACCTGTTTCATTTAGCAATTCAAGCCAATAAATGGTTTCATTGATTTCTTTTTGCGCAATTGACATTTTGTGTTTAAAATCCGTTTTACTTTCAGCATGTTCGGCTTCACGAATCAATGCGCCAACTGCAGTTCCACATCTCAACAACTGTTTAGAAAGTACAAACTCTTTTTTTGTTTCACACAAAAACTGATATAGTTTTACTATTCTGATTGCAAAAGCAAAACTTTTATTTTTGATTACGTTTTCTGCCATTTCATTAACCATTTACAATTAACAATTGATCATTTTGTAAAATGCTGATCATCTAACCCCTTTCCACTGACAATTTGCTTCAAATATTTTTCAACTCTGACCTCCCTGGTTTTAGATTGTTTGGGCTGAGAAAAATAAAAAATATAAGCTCTTTGCCGTCCCGGTGTCAATTTTTCAAAAGCCGTTTTTAAAGCTTTGTTCTTATTCAATTTATTTTGAAACTCTTCTGGCATTTTAAAATCTGAAGTCTTTTTTAATTTTACTTTTAAGCCAGCTCTCTCCACTTCGATCGCTTCATAAACATAAGCTTTCAGAATTTTTTCCATCTTCACTATTTCCTTAACATTGGTGAACCGGATCTGTCGGGCCGACTGTACATTCTTTGTTTGCTGGATAAGGATACCATTGGGATCATTTAACAAAGCACCTTTGAAAAACAACAGCGCACAATAGTCTTTAAACCCATGTATCAATACAATGTTTGTGTTCTCAAAAGTGTAGCAGGGACAACCCCATTTCAATTCTTCGATCAATCCACAGTCGAGAATGATCATTCTCAATTTCTCATACTCTTTCTGCCACTTTGTGTCTTTACTAAAAAACCAATCAACTTTAGGATTCATGTCATTTTAATATTGAGTAACTAAACTTAATTTTCTATCTGCAGACCTGAAATGCCAGGAGACAACAGTCAGGACCAGTAATAATGTTGGTCCAAAAATATCTTTGATCTCGTCTCCAACGATCAAATGAGAAATGACCGCACCCGACATCATAAAGAAAAAGCCTGCATAAGCCCACTCCTTTAAGAAAGGGAATTTAGGAAAAAGCACTGCAACGACTCCCAAAATTTTCCAAACTCCGATTATGGTTAGAAAATAGATTGGATAACCGAGGCGGGTCATCATTTCTACTTCATCTTCTGTTTTTAATAACTGTACTATTGCTGTTGATAGCATTCCTAATGAAAGCCAGATAGTGGCGATCCAATAGATGATTTTGTTTCTCTTTGTCATAGCTCATTATTTTAACTTGTTTAAAATGTCTTGTATCCGGTTATGCGCCATATTGATACCCTGGGCAAAAGGTAACTTCAGCATTTGATCGCGGAGATCAACTGATCTGTAGATGACATGCATGTTGAGTTTGCTCGTATCGTCAGTCAGTTTTTCAAATTCCAGGAACTCAAGCTGCACACCAAAAGGTGTATGCTCCATTTCAAATGTTCGTGTGATCTTCTGGTTCTGAACAAATTCATGGATCGTTCCATGGAAGCCATGTTTGTTTCCTTTAGGATCGGTCGTTTCAAATTGGTAACTGCCATGTTTTTTATTTTCGAGTTTCAGCACTTTCGTTCCCATCCATTGCTCAACAATTTCAGGATCTTCATATGCTTTAAACAATAATTCCAGCGGCAGATCAAATTCCCTTGTTATCGTCAGCTCTTGTTTGCCGTCTTCAGCATTTATTTTAGTTTTCCGTTCCATAGTATTTTTTAGTCACCCTGGGCGAAAGTGAAGGGCTATTTTTTTGTTTTGTATTTTTTCATGACGGCTTCCAGTTTATTAAACCTGTCATCCCACAGTTTGCGGAATGCTTCAATAAAGTCGGCTACCTCTTTCATTTTTTTTGGGTTGACATGATAGTAAACTTCTCTGCCGTTATATTCCTGTTCAAGTAATTCGCACTCGGTGAGTATTTGCAGGTGTTTTGAAACTGTCGGTCTTGCTGTATCAAAGTTGGCCGCGATCGCTCCGGCTGTCAGCGATTGCGAAGCAACCAGCAGGAGTATGGCCCTCCTGGTCGGGTCTGCTATGGCTTGAAATACGTCTCGTCGAAGGTTCATTGTGTAGCTATTTGACTACAAATATATGTGTAGTTATTTGACTACACAAATTTTTTTTTGAGAGATTTGAAAAGGCTGCTTATGAACATTCAAAATGTGACGCAGAACGGGAGTAGGAAACAATCACCTTTCATTATAATTTGTGTAAATTGAGTTGAGCTACCGGTGATGTGTTCGTTTGTTTTTCTTTCCAGGTGATCTTAAATCGCTGTATCATATTCTAAACCACAACCTACGTTTATGCTTAAACTATTATTCAGAAGATGGTGGGTACTACTCATCCAGGGTATCCTGCTGATCATCCTTGCAATTTTTATTTTTAATAACCCGCTTAATGTATTGGCTGGTCTTTCAATTTGGGTCGGCATTTTAATCGTCTTTGCTGGCATCGCCGGGATACTTGCATGGTTCGGCGCCGACAAAGAAGAAAGAGAAAGCGGCTCACTATTGTGGAGCATTGTTACCGTTTTATTTGGAATAGTTTTATTATCTAACCTATTAGCAACAATGAAAGCATTAACCATTTTGTTTGGTGTATGGTTGCTGATAGGCGGTATTCATCTTATTCGTTCGGGGTTAGCTTTAAGAAGAGAAACTTCATCATCTGGTCTTTTGATCATCATTACCGGCGTTTTAGCTGTATTGATTGCTCTTGCAACGATCTTTAAAATTGGCACCGGCGCTGTAACGATCAGCATTTTACTTGGATTACAGGTACTTCTTATTGGTATTGCACTGGTTATTTTTTCTATTGCGAAAAAGATGGTTGTTGGAAAAATTAAGGACAGGTTCGGGTCCGGGAATTAATAATTCTTTCAGATAGCTCACCAAAAAATTGCTGCACTTTAAATAGGTACGGATCGGGAAAATACTATAAATTCAAAAATGCGAATCCTGTGTAAAGGAAAAAAACCTTACCTGTTTTTTTTATTTTTAAAAGTAGCTCTTGTTATCAATGGGCAGGATACTGCAGCAGTTCAAACTAAAGAGGTTGATGCCTACGATGTAATCAGAAATATTTTTGGAGTGAAACAGCCTGTTAATCCAAAGCCGAAGAGAACAACGCTTTCTATTTTACCAACTTTCAGTTACAATCCAAGTTTCGGATTTATTATTGGTGCAAGTTTAACGGGAGGAAGACAATTGGGAGATCCTGCAAATACAGAATACTCTACGGTTTCAATGTTTGGTTCATACAGTACAAAAGGAATGATAACCTTTTCGTTTAAGCATAATATTTTTTTACCGGGGAATAAATGGAACCTCCAGGGTTCCTGGCAGATTTCCCGCTACGGTCTTGTTGATTATGGAATAGGAACCGGGAATCCGCAGTATATAACCAAAGGTTTTACACTGAATGCATATTCTACTAAAAATTCAGACAGTTCCTTCCCGATGGTTTACAATTACACACGTCTTGCTGAAAAAGTATATAAGAAAATTGGCAGGCACTTGTATGCAGGTGCGGGTGTTAAGTTTGATATCTACCGGGATATAACAGATGAAAAACAGACTTCAACTTTCAATACGCCACATCAGCGCTATAGTTGGAGTCATGGGTTTGATCCAAGCAAATACTCAGCAAATGGATTGATCATAGCCGTTCAGTATAACACCAGGGATCATCCTATCCGGCCATTCAATGGATTTTATGCTGATCTTGCTTTTCAATTTAACCAGGAGTGGATGGGTAGTACTAAAAATGCGGTCCAGCTGCAGTATGATCTCCGGAAGTACTGGTCGATCGGCAAAAAGAATCCTGAACATGTGATCGCCATCTGGCATTTGGGGTCCTATAAATTAAGTGGTGAATTACCATATTTAGAAATGCCGTCAACAGCTTCTGATGTGGAAGGACGAAGCGGTAGGGGATATACATTTTCCAGGTTTAAAGGACCTTCATTTGCATATTTTGAGACTGAATGGCGTTTCCCTATCACTAGAAACAAATTGATAAGTGGCGTTTGTTTTCTAAATTTCCAATCTGCTTCTGATGATCTTAACACGAAAGTATTTGAGGCCTGGGAACCAGGTGCCGGCATTGGTTTACGTATCCTTTTTCAAAAGCAAAACAAAACAACTTTGTGTGTAGATCTTGCAAAGGGAAAATATGGTGCACAGGGATTGTTTTTTGGATTGGGTGAAACTTTTTAAATATGCCAACGTTCACAGCTTTGCGTTCGGCGGCGATTTAAAAATCGTCCAGCCCGGAACTACAGCCGATGTAAGTTACAAAAGTTGAAAATATATTCTGTTGTTCAGCTGTGTTTGGTCAGCCGGATATGCTACTGATAGTAGCACTATGATGAGGGTTTATTCGTCGCCCGCTGCTGACGCAAAACTGCCTGTTGCATGCTGTATTTCTCGTCCTCAAGGATTTTTATAACCCATGATATTTTTTCTGCTAACGCTGTTTTTTCATATTGATAAAAAGCATTTGTCAATTTTTGAATTACGTTGTCTGAAATTAACCATGTCTTTAATGCTTCAATATTTTTTTCATTAACTCCCTTATGAGTTTTCATAAAAAGAGTATTGGCATTGTTATAAACATAATTTGCCAGATGTTTAATGGAACTAAATGAATCATTACTCTTCCATAACCCGGTCAAGTCATTGAAATTTGGATAGAAGTGCGAAAGCGAAACAAAATAATCATCAAATTCCCATTCTGCTCTTTCGCCGTCGTCATAAAGCAAATTGTCCCACATGGCTAAGCTAAACTCATTGATTGCATTTTGTTCCTCTGTGTCCCATGTTTGAAAGCCGCCATCTTGAAGTTTCTGATACAAAATCCCAACGTCGTATGGAGTGTCAAGAAGTGCTGTCAATTCAAATAGCCTTGGTAAGAAATGCTTCAAATCGTTTGTGTCACCCCACGTTGAAATAGCTTTGCCAGCAAACCTTGACAAATCTTCGCTTGTTAAATTCTGAAGTGGCTTGGAGAATAAAGATTTATTCCATTCGTCTAAATCGCCATACAACGGACTTCCAGTCATGTTTGGGTTGCCATGATATTTAGAGAAAATGTCGTAAAGGGTCTTGATTGATATTTTAAGTCGGTCGGTCATTGTCAATATAGCACAACGTCCAGGGCTTTCTGCTGTGCTGGAATTTTATAATGTCCAGCGCGGAACTGCTGCACAATTGAAAAACTGAAGTTGAAGTTAACAACAAAAAGCTGAACATTGAACGTCGAGCCCGGACTACTGCTGATACCGAACAATAAGATGAGGATTTATTCGCCCGCCAGCATAGTGCAACTGATAGGCGAACGG
>DASUTO010000474.1:0-4622 GCA_036374555.1 Chitinophagaceae bacterium | reverse complement strand
TTGTTATAGTTGAACATGATTCGGTCATGGGGAATATGATAGATTCATGGGGTTTAAATGCAACAGTTGTTTCTTGAATCATTTTAGAGGATAATCTGCGAAGGTACTCTCGCGCAGGTTTGCGTGACAATCGCAGCAGCTCAACGGTTTTCCGAATACCTGCAGTTTAGACGCGAGTCTTGCGGCATTGCGCATAACGGTCGCGGGCTTTGTATTAGCCGGCCTTTGAAACCGTAAACTCTAACTTCGTACAGTGATAGTTACCACATATGCATTGTGGGCCGATTCTCCAAAAAATACATAGTCAGCCGATTGACGGCTTACCATAGGCAAACCGTTGTGCACGTCGAGATTATATGTTTACTTTTTTACTTGTTTCTTGGTATCTGTAAATGTCAGCAACAAGTAGCTTTATGGTGGGTAGTTTTATTTCTTTTTGGCTACAGTTTCGACCTTGTCTCTATTAGTCAATAGTTTACGTTTATTTAAGTTCTGAAAGTATCAATTTTTTCTGCTTTAATGTGTTCTTCATTGCTCTTTCCCTTACTATTAGGTCGTCGCTATGTATTAACTCAAAATATTCAGTTGGTACAACTTGCCATGATAACCCATATTTATCTTTACACCATCCACAAGAGCCTTCCTCACCACCATTTTTAGTGAGAGCTTCCCAATAATAATCCGTTTCAGCCTGGTCTTTTGTATTGATAACAAAAGAAACTGCTTCGTTAAACTTGAATAGTGGGCCTGCTGCTAATATACTAAACTCTAGCCCTGCTATTTCAATTACAGCTGTTTCTATGCCTGCATCATTTCCACTTTCATCGCTATCGAACTTGCGAAAATCTTTCAGCTTACCGTCTTTAAAAATGGATAAGTAGTAAGCTGCTACAGCTTTGGCATCTTTCTCTACCCACAAATAGGGTGTAATTTTTTGTGTATTCATATTTTTGTTTTTAACGTTTTTACTGGAGTCATTTGCAAATAGGATTTGATTGATTGCGTTGTCGGAGTTCTCAAATTTTATATTTTTCCAGGGTGTTTAAAAGTCAGCCGGAATTGCCTGCCTGCTTGTAGGGTGTCACCAAAATTACCCACAATGTTGGTATATACAGTGTTAGCAACATGTGGCGCTGGCCGAACTCAGAATGTTGGCTGTAGTTTTTTGTTTTTATAATATATTTCGTCAAGCATATCGCTCATTTTCTGAAATCCTGTGTCATTTAGTCCGCCCGATTTTGTGTCTCGATTAAATGGTTCAAACTCCCACTGATTGAAGCCGCACCCAATCGATATTAGACCTCTAATTTTACCATTTTTATAAACGATTATACCAGCGTTGAGTGCAAATGTTCCACAATCACCATCAGAATAATTTGTGCTATCGCTGATAAGTTGAACCAGTGTGGCTACGTCGACCGAATCCAAGGTCACCAAGTCTGGGCTTTCCGCAAAATCTGAAACCTTCAGGAACATTGTGCTGTCTGTCGGGAAATTATTGAAGTTGTGTTGTAAGTATTTTACAGTGAAATCTTTCGAATTTAGCCGTTTCCAGTCCAGATCCAATTCTTGTTTATATTTTGCGCAGGAAATGAGAGCAGTTAAAAAGAATAGAAAGAGTATTAAAACATGGTTTCTTCTTTTCATGGCTAATTGTTACACTTTGTCATGTCCATTGTTGCTAACGACGCGCATTTAAGGGGTGCCGGTAGACCAATTTAATAATTAATCACAAGACCCACTTGGGATGCATTGTATTATCTTACCTTGACGTTTCAGGAAGATCGAAGACATTACTGTCGATTGGTTCTTCTAAAATATCTATCGCTTCGAGAACCAGGTTGTGCACGGCACCTCCTCCGGTCATGATTATCTTCAAAGGAATCGACTCGCACTCTCTTATGTATTGCAAAAATGAAGGGGCGTTATTCCTAATAGTTTCACGATTTACTTTAAATTTATCGGAAACATATATCTTCGTTGAATGAGATCCATAGTCAATAGTTACTGAATGACACTTTTGACCCAATATTGAGATGTTGTCGATTTTTACTTTCCGGGTTTTGTATTTGATCGTTGAGTTTTCTGTCTCCCTTACTAAGTGCTGCTGGTCTGATGGACGATAGTCATATATCTTATTTGAAACAGGATCGTATTGGTTAACAGCCTTCACGTTCGATGTTGCAAGATCTAATGTGACGAACTTATAATGATCGCCTTTAATATATAGTACACATAGCGTATCGGCATCCTTGAACATCATCTCAATTTGTTCCTGGCTTATTTTTTTAGGATCCGAGCTTTCAATTGAGAGTCTATAAACAATTTTTCCTTCGAAGGATTGACTAAAGCAATGAGTCACGAATGATAAGAAAACGAGTAAGCTTGGTATTTGTTTCCTGTTCATAATTTGTTGCTAACGCTCAATGTTTGTGGCGTGGAGGAAATAGGGGCGTGCAATAAATGCAGCGAAGCGAAATGTTGCATGACCATGCACGTCACTTTCCACCATAACCGAACAAATTTAAGAAACGGAAAATTCAAAGCAACTCATCACTCCGCCATGATCATAACCCTAATTCTTAGTTCAAAAAAAGTTTTGACTTAATCTACGTTCGCCCTTTCCAATCATCTATCGTAAATTCGCCTCCTTCGACCTTCCTTTGAGTTGCAATCTGGAAGGAGCGTATGTATTCATTATAACTGATGTTGGCTGCTGGCGCTTTTCACCACTTTTCTAAATTTACCTTTGTCGTCAACTTTATAAATCACAGTGTCAACTGTTAACCTGTCAGATCCCTCAATTATGTCATCACGTTTCTCATTCAGGTCCCAAGTTCTTGTCGAGTCGGTTACTATAATTTCTTTTTTGTCGTTAATCACTACATATTCGTAAGATTCGTAGCCCATATCGGACCCAGCTTTTTCGTATGGATTTAAAGAGTCAAGTTTATGTCCCCTTTGGTCAAACGTCATTATTAACGGAACTAGAACGTCACCAGCGGTAATGTCAACGGTAAAGACCACACTGTCGTTTTCAAATATTTTTCCATATGGTCCAAATGCCCAAGCGTGTTTAAATTTCTTATAAAGAGTCGTGTCATAATCCTTTGACCGCGCATAAATTCCATTCTTAGTGTCAAAGGTCACAGGAGTCTGCAAGGTTTCCAAAGAACTTAAGTAACGTTTAAAGTCGTCATCCTTTTCGTCTTTCTTACTTGTCGAACAAGAAGACAAAATTGCCCCCAATAATATTATTGTCAGTAGTCTCATCTTATTTAAGCGCATGAATCCAACGTCGATGTATGCGTCGTTTAAATTTGCCTTAGTGTTAAAAATAGTAAAAATTTGAATGACGCATAGTTCCGATGGTTTAAAAAAACAAACCAGGACCACTTAACCAACATGTGAGACTTGATCTCGTCGCATAGATTGTGGCCTGGGTTCTTAAACTACCTTACGGGGTACTGTGATCACGCAAGCATCGTGAATCACTAATGGAAGTATGGCAGTTTTTGTTTTTTTCTTTTTCTAAAGATACAAAAGCCTTGGTCAGCATGTCATGGGCAAGGTGAATGAACAGTTCATTCTCCCTACAGGGTCGGGATCATTACGTGTTCACCCTTGACATGCCGCTCAAGCTTTTGTCGAAATGCATTGAAAGAAAGACAAAAAGAAAATGTGTTTTGAAAGCAGGAAGGGGAAAATTTGGATCAGCGTTGTGGGAAGGATTACTCATGGAACATGTTGTTGGCAGCAGGTTTACTTGGTTAAATCAGTTTCCCATTTAAGTTCTCCGTTAAGCTCTGTGCAAATCCCAATTGCTCCCATTCTGTAGTCGTAACCCAAGTGAAACTCTATTTCCTTGTTGGCGATGAAGTCTGAAAGGATTTTGGAAGCGGATGTCATTCGTTTGAATAAGTCCTTTATTTCATCCAATTCATGAAGCGCACTTACTTTGGTTACACTCTCAAAGTCACTGGTGCGGGTCCAACCTGTCACAGACAAGTGGTTTTTATTTTTACTTCCAAATGTCAAATCTCCCACGTTAATGGAACGTCCGTCAGCAAGTAGCACAATGGCGTCTTTAATTCTAAGTTCTAAATCTTCTTTCTCCATTTTTTGCTGTCGTTCCACTGATGGCCATTGGTACAATTGCTGACAACGGCTATGTATGCGTCGTTTAATTTTCCTTGGTGTTGAAAATACTAAAAATTTAAATGACGCATAGATCCCATGTAATAATTCCTAGCTGATAAGTTGTGTAAATTAGGTAGAAAAAGAACATATGGAAAACAGCAAATTATTCTTTAACGATCTCAAACTGTACATCGGTATCGATGTACATAATGTACTAAGACTGGACAAGAATCTGAAAACAGATTTGTAACAGTTAAATTAGGGAAATATGCCAAGAGGAAAAAGATCATTCACACCCGAAGAGCGATTAAGCCTTCTCCAGGAAGCAGAACGAGAAGGTTATACGGAGACATGTCGCAAGTATAATTTATCACCAGCTTTGTTATCGAAATGGAAGCAACGGTATCTGGCAAAAGGAGCAGAAGGACTCAAGCCTGCCTATAGGCGAGTAGATCCTGAGGTTCGCGCTTTGGAAGAAGAGA
>DASUTO010000473.1:0-4872 GCA_036374555.1 Chitinophagaceae bacterium | reverse complement strand
TGTGGTTCCAGGTGATTTACAGACGCAAATATTGAAGAAAAATTGCTGTAATAAAAACTAAACAGCAGAAAAAAGAATATTATAACATCGTTTTAAGCTGCTGGCATTAAATAATAAAGGTGAAGGACGTTCTCCCTTCACCTTTTTACAGCGGAACATATCACCCGCCTGATTTCGCAGCTCACTCGCCGCTTTTTATTGTGTACTAAAGTTAATCGATTAAAAAGCACTTCCTGTCAAATATGCTGAAATGTTTTCCACATTATCAGCACCTTCTTAAAGATGCAACTTTTCTTTTTTGGCTAATAATTCGTCAACTGTTTCTTTATACATTTCGTCCGGCACACAGCAATCAACGGGACAAACAGATGCACACTGAGGCTCTTCATGAAACCCCTGGCATTCGGTACATTTATTAGGAACTATATAATAAATGTCAGTAGCGATCGGGGCATTTTTTTGATCTGCGTCCAGCTTAGTGCCATCCATTAATGTGAACGTGCCTTTTACAGCTGTCCCATCAGAAAGAGCCCATTCAACACCTCCTTCATAAATTGCATTATTCGGGCATTCTGGTTCGCAGGCGCCGCAATTGATACATTCTTCTGTAATCTTAATAGCCATAAAATTTTTATTAACGGGTTGAGAATTACTTTTGTCCGACAAATATAGATTGCTGAAATGAATTTACAAATGAGAATTGATCTGGCGGCCCAACTTGGCGAATATATTTTATCCAACTCGCCTGAATGGCAGGAAACAAAACAGCAGGCAAGTTTGACAAATCCCTGGTTTACTCCTGAATTTATTGATCTGGCTACGGGAAATATTGCTGGCAATTTTCTTGATAAACAAAAGCTGAAAAGCTGGACTTCCTCTTATAAGATTGAAACTGCTGCCCCAAAAAAGGTCGGCATCGTAATGGCCGGCAACATTCCGCTGGTTGGCTTTCATGATTTTCTTTCTGTTTTTATTTCGGGGCATAGAGCGATCATTAAAGCTTCTTCAAAAGATGAAGTATTGATCAAACATCTTGTCGATAAACTTACAGAATGGAATAAAAAACTTAATGAACTGGCCGTTTTCCAGGAAATGCTGAAAGGCTGTGATGCATATATAGCAACCGGCAGCAACAACTCGGCCAGATATTTTGAATACTATTTCAAAAAATATCCGCATATCATCCGCCGAAACCGGACATCGGTTGCGGTTTTAGATGGCAATGAAACAACAGCTGAACTTGAAAAATTAGCCGATGATGTACATCTGTATTTTGGAATGGGTTGTCGCAATGTGACCAAGATATTTGTTCCAAAAGGATATGATTTCATCCCGATGCTTACGGCTTTTAAAAAATATGATCATTTCAAAGACCATCATAAATACAAAAACAATTACGATTATTATCTTGCTTTGCATATTCTGAATGGTAAATTCTACATGTCAAATGAGTCAATAATACTGCTGGAAAACCCATCAATCTTCTCACCCATCAGCCAGCTGAATTACGAGTTTTACACAAATAAAAAACTTGTTGCTGAAAGTTTGAGAACACTCAGTGATCTGCAATGTGCCGTTGGTCACGACTATCTTCCATTTGGACAGGCACAATTACCATCCTTAACCGATTATGCCGACGGTATTGACACAATAAACTTTCTCACCAAACTGTGAATTTTTCTATTAGAATCAATCAATAATTGTTATTAATTTTAAGCTACCGAAGTACGAAGACTCTGGTAAATTAATTGTTAAACTGAACGAAAGGACATTTTTTCAGGAAACTACTTCGTTATTTTGTATAGGCATGTAATTTGAAACAGTAAAAGAAAAAAATTATTAACACCATGAAATTTAAACAAGTGATCTTAATTGTGGCAATCAGCAGCGGATCTGCGCTTGCCAGTGTATGGGGTTATTCAAAATTTGCGCATAAAGAGGTTGTTGCTATTCAAGCAGACTCAAAAGTGCCTGCCAATTATGCAGGATTTTTTGATGGAAATGTGGCGAATGCTCCACTTAACATAGATTTTACACAAGCTGCAAGTACTTCGGTCCAGGCTGTTGTTCATATCAAAACAAAAATAGCAGCTCAAAAAGTCAGCAATGATCTTCCCCGCAGCAATAATCGGAACCGCGGTGGAATCGATGATTGGCTCGATCAATTCTTTGATTTTGGACCACAAATGATCCCGGAACAAAGAGCTTCTGGTAGTGGCGTACTCATCAGTGACGATGGTTATATCGTTACCAATAACCACGTTGTTAGTGATCAGAATGGTGGAGTGGCAGGTGAGATAAATGTAACACTGCATAACAAAAAAACTTACAAAGCAAGATTGATCGGAAAAGATCCAAGTACTGATCTTGCCGTGTTGAAAATAGATGGCAAGGGGTTCCCCTATCTTGTTTATGGAAACTCAGATGAGGTGAAGATTGGTCAATGGGTATTAGCGATTGGTTATCCACTTACTCTTGAAACCACGGTAACAGCGGGTATCGTTAGTGCTAAAGCAAGGTCAATTGGGATCAATAGCCGGCAGAGTCAAACTCCTGTAGAATCATTTATTCAAACCGATGCTGCGGTAAACCAGGGAAACAGTGGTGGTGCTTTGGTAACTACTGATGGTAAACTGGTTGGTATTAACTCAGCTATTTTAGCTCCAAGTGGTACCTACGCAGGCTACTCTTTTGCGATTCCTGTAAATATTGCAAAGAAAATAGTGAATGATATTGTTGAGTTTGGTGATGTACAAAGAGGTTATCTCGGCATTCAGTATGCAAGCAACCTTAGTGAAAGTCAGATGAAGGAGCTTGGCCTCAAAGAAAATGAAGGTGTTTATGTATCAGCAGTTCCTACTGATGGTGGTGCTTATGCAGCTGGTATTAAGAAAGGTGATATTATCACCAAAGTGAATAATAATCCTGTTATCAGTGGACTTGAAATGAGTGCACAAATTGCAAGCTTCAAACCAAACGATAAAGTACAGATATCATATTTGCGTGGCGGTAAAGAATATAGCACGACCGTTACCTTAAAAGCAAAAGTTAGCGCCGTAGAAGTTTCGACTGCTGCAGGTGATATTATTGGTGCAGAACTTACCAATCTTGATTCAAAGAAAGCTGATGAATATGATGTGAGTGGTGGTGTAGTTGTAAAGAAAATTAAAGAAGGCGGCAAATTAAGTGAAACAAAAATGGATGAAGGATTTGTGATAACAAGTGTAAATGGCAGGGCGATCAAATCTATAGATGAACTGAGCAAGGTTCTTAATAGTGCAGTTGGTACAGTGAAATTAGAAGGATTTTATCCTGGATTCAGAGGAAGCTATACCTATCCTCTCGATCTGACTGATTAATATAGTAAACAATAGAAATTCCAAACCGTCCCGATTTTATCGGGACGGTTTTTTATTTTAAAGATTGTCAAAGTGAGTATATTTATTTTATTATCTGATGCTTTCGCTTACAGATAACGAGTATTGATTGAAAAAATAAAATGTATTGTTAATGATAAATAAATTAAACTGGGAAACTGTTACAACTGAAGATGTAAACCCTTCCATGGCCCGAAAAATAATTTCGGGTGAAAAATTAATGATCGCTAAAATGAAATTCAAAGATGGTTTTGTGGTGCCGCTGCATCATCATGTGCATGAGCAGGTGACACAGGTGGTGTCCGGGCAAATGCGTTTTTGGTTTGGAGAAAATAAAGAACAAACAATGGACCTCTATCCGGGCGATGTGGTTGTGATTCCATCCAACCTGCCGCATGAAGCATTGATGATCGGTGATGTGGAAGAAATAGATACATGGGCCCCACCCCGCCAGGATTGGTTGGATAAAACCGATGACTACTTAAGGAAATAATATATGGAACTAGGATTAGAAAGTAAGATCGCATTCGTTGCTGCTTCCAGCCAGGGACTTGGAAAAGCTGTTGCACTTGAATTAGCAAAAGAAGGTGCTAAACTTATTATTAACGGCCGCAACAAAGAGAATCTTGAAAGCACAAAAAAAGAAATAGAAAAAATAAATGGCGCTATAGTGCTGGCCCTGGCCGGAGATCTGGCGAACGATCATGAAAGAGAACAGGTGATTAAAAACTCTTTACAAGCTTATGATCATATAGATATTTTAATAACCAACACGGGTGGTCCACCTTCAGGAAAATTTGAAGATTTTAAACAGGAAGATTGGGACAAAACATACAAAAGCCTGCTAATAAGTGTTATTGGCCTGATCAATGGTTTTTTGCCCGGGATGAAACAACAACATTGGGGACGGATCATTGCGATCACATCGCAGGCAGTAAAACAACCGGTAAATAATTTAGTGCTATCTAATTCTGTCAGGGCCTCTGTTGCCGGCTTGATGAAAACACTTTCAAATGAATTAGGTATTCATAATATTACTGTGAACAATGTAATGCCCGGCTATACAGAAACAGATAGATTAAAAAAATTATTGGAAAAGAGTTCTTCATTTGCCAATGCAAAAAATGAAATACCAATGGGGCGTTTTGGAACACCGGAAGAATTTGCTGCAGCCGTTACTTTTTTAGCAAGCGAACGGGCAAGTTATATTACAGGTGTTTCATTAGCAGTTGATGGAGGATGGATCAAAAATATTCTTTGAGTGCCCGGACAGTCGTTGTGCCGGCTTAGCCAAATACATCGCTTATTGATACTGTATGTAAACAGGCTGGGGCTTTAACTTTAAGAGTTCTTGTGGAGTTAGCAAGCGGCCGTTGCCCTTCGTATCATTTTTATAAAAGATCTTGAACCCTGTATATTCAACAGGTTCTTTAGCAATAAACTGTTTGTATGTATTGATCTTCTTCGCAGGAAATCCCCAACCATCCATGTGCAT
>DASUTO010000472.1:0-2185 GCA_036374555.1 Chitinophagaceae bacterium | reverse complement strand
TTTGATTACATTCATGCTGGCATTCCGCAGGTAACAATGAATTATCCGGAGTATAAAAAGCTAAATGATCAATTTAAAATTGCAGAATTAATAGATGATCTTGAACCGGAAACCATAGCTAAGGCAATAAACAAGATCCTTAATAATAATGAACTTTATTTACAGCTTAAACAAAATTGTTTTGTAGCAAAACAAGAATTGAATTGGCAAAAAGAAAAAGACAGGTTGCTGAATTTCTACGAAGAATTGTTTAATGAATAACGACAAGACGCTTCATATTATTTGTCATGATGTGCCCTGGCCTGCCAATTACGGAGGCGTAGTGGATCTTTTTTATAAGCACAAGACATTATATGAAGAAGGCGTTAAGATCAAGCTACATTGTTTTGAATATGGAAGAGGCCGACAAGATGAATTAAATAAATATTGCGAAGAAGTAAATTATTATAAAAGATTATCGAAATGGGAAAGTATATCTTTTTCTAAGCCATATATAGTAAAATCGAGAGAGAACCCATTATTACTTAAAACCCTGCTTAAAGATGATTACCCTATTTTAATGGAAGGAATTCATTGTACAGCTTTTTTGAGGCCACTGCTTCTTACTCAAAGGAAAATTTTTTTACGACTGCATAACGTCGAGTTTTTTTATTACAGTCAATTATTTCAAAGTGAAAAAAATCTTTTTAAAAAGATCTATTTTTTAAATGAAAGCATGTTCCTGCGGCAATACGAAAGAAAGCTTCCGGAAGAAGTGCCGGTGATCGCTGTTTCTAATAATGATGCGGTTTTTTATCGGGATGAATTAGACAAAAGCCTGACCACATATTTGCCGGTATTTATTCCATATACCCAGGTAAATAGCCGTGAAGGCGTAGGCATCTATTGTCTTTACCATGGCAATCTATCTGTAGCTGAAAATGAAAAAGCTGTTGTATGGTTGCTTGATAGAGTATTTTCGTTGGCAAAAGTTCCATTCATTATTGCGGGAAAAGATCCGTCAAAACGCTTAACGAAGAAGATTGAAAAAAATGAAAATGCAACTATCATTAGCAATCCCTCCGATGCAGAATTAGCTGACCTGATCGCCAATGCGCAAATTCATGTATTGCCTTCTTTTAACAAAACAGGTATCAAACTTAAATTGATCAATGCACTTTATAATGGACGGCATTGTGTAGTAAATGATGAAGCAGTTGAAGGATCAGGACTGGAAGACGCATGTCATATTGGTACAAAAGGCTATGCTATGGCATCAATTATTTCTCAACTCTATCATCATCCTTTTGGTGAGGAGGAGATCAACTTAAGGAAAAAATTATTGGGACGAATTTTTGATAATAAGGCAAATGCACGACAACTTATTCAATTGATATGGTAGCATTGTCAATCATTCTTCCTCTTTCCGTTCTGATCATTCTTGCCGGAAATTTTTGTACTACGATGTAATCATGTGTTGCCATAACTACGGTAGTGCCAAAATCTTTTGCAATATGAAATAAAAGACTCATGATTTCATCTGATGTTTCAGGATCAAGATTTCCTGTTGGCTCATCTGCAAGTATCAGTTTGGGAGAATTAAGCAAAGCTCTTGCTACATCCACTCTTTGTTGCTCGCCACCGCTCAATTCAAATGGCATTTTAAAACCCTTTGCTCTCAATCCCACTTTATCCAAAACATCAGAAATCTTTTCGTCCATCAATTTTTTATCAGTCCAACCAGTGGCCGTAAGGACAAAGCGTAGGTTTTCATTTACATTTCTATCAGTCAATAATTGAAAATCCTGGAATACTACACCTAGTGTGCGGCGCAGATAAGGAACTTTTTTCCAATCCAGCTTTCTCAGATCAAAGCCATTCACCGTGCCTTCGCCTTCAGTCAATGGCAATTCTCCATACATTGTCTTTAATAAACTGGATTTCCCTGTACCGGTTTTACCAACGAGATAAACAAACTCGCCTTTTCTTACCGTTAAATTCACATCTTGTAAGATCGGACTTCCACTCTGGTAAATATTTACATGCCTTAGGTCAATTATATTATCAGCCATCTAAACGGATTTGGTGCAAAATAAGTTAAAGAACATGATTTTATGTGAAAACAATTTCGTTTTTATGTTTTTTTATCACCAACTCTTTTTTCACACTTTCTTCCACCCTACCGATAATCTGCGCATCCACACCA
>DASUTO010000471.1:0-4594 GCA_036374555.1 Chitinophagaceae bacterium | reverse complement strand
TAATACCAGTATAAGGTGCCAAGAATAATAAGGCCTAAGCCAAGCGTGATAAACAATGATAGGTTGAGCAGCTTTTGATTTCTTGATTTCTGAGCAAGCAGGTCCACTTCCACCTGCTTTTGAGATACTTCATAATTCGTTCGCAGGTCAGCCAATTTCTGAACAGAGTTTATATCATTCACGCTATCCCGGTAAACGATATGGCTTTTATAGTATTTAAATGATTCATTGTTGTTTCCGGCTTTTTCATAAAGTTGGGAGAGCTTTAAATTGGCCTTGCTTATCTGCTCCTTCAGCCCGTATTGTTGCGCCAGTTGAAGACTGCGCAGTGCATAATTCAATGCTGCTTTTTCATCACTTCTTTCCTCGTAGATATCAGCCATAGATATGAGATACACACAGATCGGATAATAATCCTCTAATGCCTCTAAGATCCGGATGGCCTCATTGATGTTCGCTTCCGCCAGCTGCTCATTTCCAAGATTAGCATAGACCATTCCGATATTCCCCAGGCTATACCCTTTGCCAGCGGGGTAGTCAACTTTTTCAAAGATCTTTTCAGATTCTTTAAAATATAAAAGAGCCGAATCATAAATCTTGTTATTCAGATAATCGTCACCTGCATTCGAAATAGCAGCCGCTAACGCGATCGAGTCGCCAGCTTTTCGTAATGTGGCAATTGCTTTATTGTAGTAAAGCATTGCATTGTTATGATTGTTGGAAACAGAATACACGTCGGCAATCGCGCCGTATGCACTTCCCTCTCCACGTACAAAATCAGCCCTCCTGGCAGCTTCAGTACTTTTGAAATAGTTATCGAGTGCCTCTTCCAGGTTACCCAGCATTCTCATTTTATTCCCTTTTTGAAAATATCCCCTGTGCAGGTATAGCGGATTGTTTGTCCTGAGAGATAGTTTTATCAGCTCATCGGCATACCGGATTGCAATTTTCAGATCCTTTGATTCATTAAAAGCTAAATTTCTAAGCAATTCAAGTTTGCCCTGATCACCAGCCGTATCCAGTCGAAAGATCCGGGCAAGACTATCCGCGATTTTTTGATCCTGGCCAGGGACATTGAGGGTAAGAAAAAGAAGGCTTATTAAAAAATAATAAGCCTTTCTCCTTAATTGCATGATTGTAGTTTATGGATTAACGATGATTTTAGGGTCATGCATGTAAACAACGGTACTCCCAGGTTTCGTATAGTAAATGCAATAGGTTTCCTCCTGGGGGGTAGTAATACCTGAATTAATGGTTCCCTGCCACGAAGATGAGTTGCCAGGTTGTTTTGACGGATCCGGGCTGAATACATCTGTAGAAGAGGTGTCATGAATTGAAGAAATAGTTGCTACTCCTGAATTGGATCCGACGTTCCATTGTATGGTATCACCAGGGTTAGCGGTGGTTGTTCCATTATCGGATAATTGTAAAGTGCCATCGTTATTGATGCTTTCGATGGTGATTGGACGTACTGCCATAGATTTAAATTTTAGGTGGTTAAAGAATATTCTTTTACTGCGGGGCAGGTTACACGAATGGATATGTCGCTCTGCACGGCTTGTTTTATATTAATCAGCGGATGTGTTCCGCCTGGTCGATTTTTCTAAGAAATGTCTGATCGGACTACGGACTATAATTTCGAGGGTAAGATATGCTGGGTTAAGAGGCTCTAATGTAGACAAATTATCTTAAAGAGTAAGAACACAAATTTATTTTCGTGTTAACGCTGAAAATTCAACAGGTCTAAGAAATCGAGGTTATTAATATTTAGTCTTTTACTTAATAAAGAAACTCCGTCTTATACGGATACCGCATTTTATACACTTCTCTTACTTTATCAAGAATTGTTTTTCTTAGCAATTCAAGATTTCTTTTTTCAATTGCTGAAATAAAAACCACTTTGCCTTCTGTCTCTCTTTCCCAACGCTCATGCAGGTCTTCCAGTATCTCTTTTTTTACATTCTTATCCAGCCATTCATCAAACACATTCTTTTCATAAAGGTCCATTTTATTAAAGACTACGATGATCGGTTTGTCAAAAGCTTTCAGATCCTGCAGTGTTTTATTTACCACACCCATTTGTTCTTCATAAGCGGGATGCGAGATATCAACCACATGCAATAAGATATCTGCTTCCCTTACCTCATCCAATGTGCTTTTAAAACTTTCAACAAGATGGTGAGGCAATTTGCGGATGAACCCCACTGTATCACTTAACAAAAATGGAGTGGTTTCAAAAACAACTTTTCTTGTGGTAGTGTCCAGCGTAGCAAATAATTTATTTTCTGCAAACACATCGCTCTTGCTCAGCAAGGTCATCAGCGTTGATTTGCCAACATTGGTATATCCAACTAATGCCACACGGATAAATTCGCCCCTATCCTTTCTTTGTGTGAATGCCTGTTTATCGATCTCCGCTAATCTTTTTCTAAGCAAAGAAATTTTGTCACGAACGATACGACGGTCAGTTTCAATCTCCGATTCACCGGGACCTCTTGTGCCAATGCCACCTCCCAAACGTTCAAGGTGTTTCCACATACCACGCAGTCTCGGTAAAATATATTGGTATTGCGCCAGCTCAACCTGTGCTTTTGCCTGCGCAGTTTTTGCTCTTCTTGCAAAAATGTCGAGGATCAGGTCACTTCGATCTATTGTTTTTACATCAGTAGCTTTTTCAATATTGGTGATCTGCGAGCCACTTAATTCATCATCAAAAATGAGAATGCGTACATTTTTTTGCTCACAATAGTTTTTAATCTCTTCCAGCTTGCCTTTGCCAATAAAGGTTTTGCTATCGGGGTGCAATAATTTTTGTGTGAATCTTTTTACAGCTTTTGCCCCGGCTGTTTCAGCCAAAAAAGCAAGTTCATCAAGATATTCCTGTACCTGTGTTTCTGTTTGGTCTTTGTGAATCAATCCCACTAATACCGCCTTTTCCTCTTTACCTATACTGTTTTTTTTGTCGAGCATTATTTCTTTTAAACAATTATATTATTGCAAAAATAAAAGCATCCGCCCAAGGCGAATGCTTTTATCATATATTATTTAATTTCTTTTTTAAATTTTAAAGACCGCTAATCGTTAATCCTATAGTAAATGGTTTTACCTGTGGTCCAAGCCCTTCTTTTATTAAGCTACCAAATTGATAGGTGCCAAACAAAGTAAGGAATCCATAACCCACACGAAACGTACCCACCAGGCGATTTCCATTAAAGAAATACTTGTCTTTATTTTTTTGAATAAAGTTTTCATCGAATCCCTCGATCAGGTTTCCATTTTTATCCTGCCATGTTTTTCCTTTGGTATGGGAAGATAGGTGCAAGCCTACTTTAGCACCAATCGCTACCTTAAAACTTTTGTTGGTATTCTCGGGATTCATAACAAAACGAAACTCGATAGGCAATTCCGCAAATGCATTTACCAATTTATATTTATCAAAATGAGTGGTGTCTCTCACATTCTTAAATTCGAGGTCCTTCAGGTGATTTGTGTTAGTAATAAGCGTTTTATTAAAGAACATATTATCAACCCCAATGCCCGGCCCAAAAGCCACACTGAAACGCGGATCCGTTTTAAAAGGCATGTCGATCATGAAATAAACATTAACACTGTTGGAAAACCCCCTGTTATCAATGCTATCTGGTTTGTTTGCCCAATTAAGCCATCCATATTGAAACATGAAATGATCATTGGCACGGTTGGTTAGCTTGACTTTACTCCAGTCTTTTTTCTTTGTTTTTGAAGTAGGAATATCCTGTGAGTGAAGAAACACGGAGACGGAAAAGGCGAGAGCTACAGTTAAAAATTTTTTCATATTCAGTTGTGTAATAGACAAAAGTATTTTTGTCGCGGTTAACAAAAGGTTAAAGAACCTTTTTAAAAAAAATGCGGAAACTTTTTCCGCATCAAATCTTTGTGGACCCTGTTGGGATCGAACCAACGACCCCCTGATTATGAGTCAGGTGCTCTAACCGTCTGAGCTAAGGGTCCTGAGCTTTTTGGCTCCGGGCGGCAAAAATAAAAAAATAAAGTGTAGATGAGCAATTATTTCACTTCTTCAAAGTCAATATAATCCCCTGCCTGTGTTTTCTTGTCTTCTTGCTTTGGAGGCATTGTCTGCTGGTTAGCCTGTTGTTGGTTGAGATGATCCTCCATCTGGCCATGCATCTCTCTAAATTGTTTTTTTACCTGCTTTGTAGTTTTATAGATGGGAATGATAAAATGAAATATAAGCCGGTAGGCGAGGTAAATTAAGAATGCATAAAACAAATATCGTAACATAGTACAAAATTAACCCGGCTCACGAAATGTTGGACTGTTAAAGTTGCTATGATTAATATTTGGCTGATAACCGGTATTTACTTTACATTTGCACCGGTAATGATTGATAGAAGGGAACGGATTCGTTCCCTTCTTCTTTTAACATACCGGCCGTTAGGGCTAAAGTAGCAGGGTTATGAATTCTGAAAACCAGGTAATAACAGTAGAAAAGAAATTAAATGAATTGTTGTCGGAGTTGCCGGGCTACTTCTTAGTCGAAACAAGTGTGAAGCCCACCAATAATATCAGGGTATTTGTGGATGCTGACCAGGGC